>NZ_JAIFKJ010000515.1 GCF_019695415.1 Thiohalocapsa sp. | reverse complement strand
TTCACCCGCTACCAGATCGAGAGCCAGATCGAGTCCGCCTTCCAGCGCGAGGTGCGCCTACCCTCCGGCGGGGCGCTGGTTATCGACCACACCGAGGCCCTCACCTCCATCGACATCAACTCCGCCCGCGCCACCAAGGGCGCAGACATCGAAGAGACGGCGCTCAACACCAACCTGGAGGCTGCGGACGAGATCGCCCGCCAACTGCGCCTGCGGGACCTGGGTGGGCTGTTCGTCATCGACTTCATCGACATGACGCCCGCGAAGCACCAGCGCGAGGTGGAGAACCGCCTGCGTGAGGCGCTGAAGCAGGACCGCGCCCGGGTGCAGGTGGCGCGCATCTCCCGCTTCGGGCTGCTGGAGATGTCGCGCCAGCGGCTGCGGCCGTCGCTGGGGGAGTCCAGCCAGCACGTCTGCCCCCGTTGCAAGGGTCAAGGCACCATCCGCGGCGTCGAGTCCCTGGCGCTGTCGGTGCTGCGCATCATCGAAGAGGAGGCGATGAAGGAGAGCAGCGCGCGCATCCTGGCCCAGCTGCCGGTGGACGTCGCCGCCTTCCTGCTGAACGAGAAGCGGCGCAAGATCCTGGAGATCGAGCAGCGCCACCGGGTGGACGTGGTGCTGATCCCGAACAAGCACCTCGACACGCCGGACTATTCCATCGAGCGCATCCGCGTCCAGGACGCGGACCGCCGCAGCGAGGACGAGCCGAGCTACACCCTCGCCCATGTGCCAGAGCACGCGTTACCGGCCTTCCCCGCCAACCGGCTGGCCGCCAAGCCCCAGGAGCCCGCCGCTCAGGGCGCAACGCCCCGCCCGCCCGCCCCCCCCCCCCCCCCACCGCCCCACCCCCCCCCCCCCCCGCCCCCCCCCCCACCCCGCACCCGCCCGGACCCCGCCCACCAGGAAAGCATGCTGAAGAAGCTGTGGGGCATGCTCTTCGCGCCGCCAGCGGAAGGCACGGATGCGAGTGACGATGGTGCCAACGCCGCCCCAATGCAGCCCCAGGCGCACAGTACCGCGCGCCGCAGCGATGGCGCGGGCGGCGGCGAGCAGCCGCGGAAGCCACGCAGCCAGCGTCGGAGCGACAACTCCCAGCAACGGCGCAGCAAGCCCAATGCCGAGACCGCGTCCGAGGCGGGCGGCGCCGCCGGCCAAGATCAGGACCAGCCCAAAGGGCGTAATCGCCGTAGTCAGACTACCCCCCGCGGCGACGAGGGCGAGCGCCAGCGCAGCTCTAGACGCAGCAGCCGGGGTGGCCGCTCTCGCCGCAGCGGCAGCGGACAACGCGACCATGCGGAGGCCAATGCCGGCGACGGCCAGTCCGCAGCACAATCCGACACCGACGCAGCGGCTGATGCCAGCACTGCGAAGGAGCAGAAGTCAGCCGCAGGGCAACACCTGATGACCCGCGGCGACACACTGCCTATGACCATCACGGAGCCACGGGTGACGGACAATGTCCCGCCCACCGGCGCCACGCCCCCCGGCGAGGACACCCGCGCCGGCGCCCAGGCAGGCGGAAAAGCGCCATCGGATGGCAAGGCTGCGACCACCGACAGCGGCGAGGGCGGAGGCGAGGAGCAGGGCAGCGCCCGCAGCCGCAGCAGCCGCCGGCGGCGCGGCGGCCGCCGCCGGCGCAGCAGCAGCGCGCGCGAAGCGAGCGCGAGCGATCAGGGCACCGGGGAAACCAGCGGCGGCGATGGTCAGGATGCCGTCGGAGGCGATGCTCCAGTCGCAGATGCTCCGGCTGCGGGTGCCAAGACAGCCGAGGCGAAAAAGCCGCCGGCGTCGAAGCCGGAGGGCGACAGCGAAGCTCCCAAGGCCCGCACGAACCCACAGCGATCCAAGGGCAACGGCGCGTCACAACCAGGTCCGAGCCAAGGCGCCGACCGCCCCACCTCAGAGCCGGCCGGAGTCACTGCCCCCGAAAAGCCGATACAGGCGACGGAGGCCCCAGCGCTTGGCACAACGGGCAGCGGGCAGCCCAAGCCCAGTGGCGAGAGCACCGCCGCCGAATCCGCCGCGGCGCCGCCCCCGCACAAACCGCCACCCGAGTCGGCCCCAGCCGGATCCCTGTCGGAGCGGGAGGAACCGGGACCGCAACGCGCCACCGGCCAAGCGGGCGGTGGTGAGCAGGCAGGCTCGGGCTGAGCCCCAGCGCCGGGGCGCCAGCCGCAGCTCGGCCGCGGGCCCGCAAGATGGCCGTCATTTCGGTTGGCCGACGGCTCCTGTACCATGGAGAGCCGATATTCCGGTGCCACCGCACCGGCAGCCCAGCCCCGCGAGCCATTCTGACGCACTGACAGATGCTCCATCTGTATCTCACCAGTACAGCCCGTTTCCTCGGCATGGCGGCCGAAGCCCTGTTCCGCTCGCCGGACGGTGTGAGCCGTCTGCGCTTACGCCGCGTGCTGGTGATGCTGGGCTTCCTGCCCGTCTTCGCAGTGGTGCAGGGGCTCCACTGGCTCGGGTTGCTGCTGGATGAGGTCTTCTTCCGCGGCTATCGGCGAGTCGATATCCGCAGGCCGCTGTTCGTGCTCGGCGTCCCGCGCAGCGGCACTACCAACCTGCACGCCGTCCTGGCAAAGGATCCGCAATTCACGACCTTTTCCACTTGGGAGTGCCTGTTCGCGCCCTCCGTGTCGCAGCGGCTCTTCTGGCGCGCGCTGGGCCGACTCGACGCCCGTCTCGGCGGGCCGCTGCGCGCGCTGCTGCGCTTCCTCGAGCGGCGGTTCTTCGCCGCCCTGGAGGACGTGCACGCCATGAGCCTGGAGACGCCGGAAGAAGACTATTTCGCGCTGATGCCGGCGCTGAGCTGCTTCATTCTTGCCCTCCCCTTCCCACGGGCGACGCACCTTTGGCGCATGGGCAGCTTCGACCGCGACATGCCGGAAGCAGAGCGCCGGCAGCTGCTTCGCTTCTACGCCGACGCCCTGCGCCGCCACCTGTACGTGCATGGACCGGACAAGTGCCTGTTGTCCAAGAATGCCGCCTTCGCGTCCATGGCCAACAGCCTGGCAGAGCACTTCCCAGATGCACGCTTCTTGGTATGTCTGCGCGATCCGCTGGAAACTGTGCCCTCGCAGTTGAGCTCCATTCGATCCGGGCTCGAATTTTTTGGCGTGCCCGCGGACAGCGCCCCCATTCGCGAGCGTTTCCTAGACCAGCTGGCCTTCTACTACGACAACCTCCGCACCCTGAGCGAATCCGTTGCGCCAGAGCGCACGGTCACCAAGACCTTGCCGCAGCTGAAGGCGGATCTCGCGGAGGCCGTGCGCGATGCCTATGACAAGCTGGAACTGTTGCTGACGCCCACTTTCGCTGCCACGCTGACCGAGGCGACGGCGCCGGCCCGCGCCTACCGCAGTACGCATCGCTACGACCTCGCGGAGCTTGGGCTGGACGCCGATGCCATCACTCAACGCTTCGCCGGTGCCTACGCCCATCCGGCCCTAGGCGATCCGCAGCCGGCGGCGCCCACGACGTCGGCAACCGTGCTGCACCGACGCCCAAGTCCGCCGCCGGCGACGAGCATGCCTGCACGAAGGCACGTCGGGGGCCTGTCGTGATGCTGAACCCATCTCAGGACAGCAACGACATGCTCAAGCCCACAGCCGATCCCGAACGCAATGCTTTGGACGGCACCGGGCTTCGCATCGCGATCGTGTCGGACGCGGCCCCCGAGCGCAACGGCGTCGGCGCCTATTATCGGGACCTCGCCGAGCACCTGAAGGCTGTGGGCGTCCGCGTCGATCTGATTTCCCCACGCTTCCGGGCCGGGCATTGGTACGGTGGCCTGCCGCTACCCTTGCCTGGCGACCCGACGCAGCGCTTCGTGCTGCCCTCGCTGCCGCTGGTGATGCGTCGCATGGCGCGCTTGCGCCCGGACGTGGTCATCGTGCCCACACCTGGTCCCTTCGGGATGCTGGGCATGGTACTCGCCAGGCGCTGGCACGCGCGGCTGGTGGTAGGCTTCCACACCCACTTCGAGCGGCTCGCGGAGCTGAATGACGACTGGGTGCTGCGCGGCAAGGTGGCACAGGCCTATCTCAACACTTGTAACCGCGCCCTGTTTCATGAGGGGGCGTTGGTGCTGGCCAACTCCCAGGAGATGGTCGACATCGCCCGCAGCATCGGCGCCAAGCGAGTCGGCCTCATGGGCACGCCCCTCCCGAAGGCCTTCCTCGACACGCCGCCGCAACCGCTGCGCGCCGGCGTGGGGCGCGTGCTCTTCGCCGGCCGCTTGGCGCCGGAGAAGAATCTGGGCGCCGTCGTGAACGCCGCTGCTGCCCTGCCCGACATGCAGTTCCAGGTTGCCGGCGACGGCCCCCTGCGGCAATGGCTGCTGGAGCAGGCAGAAGGCTTGCCGAATCTGCATTACGTCGGCTGGGTGAAGCGCCAGCAGATCATGCCACTCATCGACAGCGCAGACGCCCTGGTCCTGCCCTCCACGGTGGAGTCTTTCGGCACCATCGCGCTGGAGGCCATGGCCAGAGCGCGGCTGGTGGTGGTGTCCTCGCAATGCGGGATCTTGAGCTGGGACAGCCTGGAGCGCGGCCTCTTCCAAATCCGCGCCAACGAGACGCTCGGAGAGACCCTCGCCAGGGTGCGCGCCTTGGACCACGCGATCCTGCAGCGCAAGGCCGATATCGCCCGCGACGGCGCACGCGAGCTCAACGATCGCAATCTACGGCACTGGCTTCGGGTATTGCGAGATCAAGAGACGGCTGGCGCCGATGATGTCCCCGTCTGAGCAACGGCCGGCGCCGCCCACCGACGCGGCGCAGCCCGTCGCGAATGACGCGTGCCCCTTGACCCTGGTGTCGGTGCACGACCTCATGCCCGCCACCATGCCTGCAGTTCGCCGCACCCTGGACCTGCTGCGACGGCATCGAGTGCACCCGGTCACGCTGCTCGTGGTGCCGGGCACAGGCTGGAACGCCCAGGGCATCGACGAGCTCCGCGCACTGCAACGCGCGGGTCATGTGCTCGCAGGCCACGGCTGGGAACATCGGGCCGAGCGCATTCGCGGCCTCCGCCACCGCCTGCACAGCCTTTTTCTGTCCCGCAACGTCGCCGAGCACCTGGCGCTGGATGCCGACGGCGTTCTCGCATTGATGCGCCGCTGCCGGGACTGGTTCGAGCAGCACGACCTGACGTCGCCGAGCCTTTACGTGCCGCCCGCCTGGGCGCTCGGCGGCGTGTCCGCCGCTGCGCTCCGCGAGGCCTCGCTGTTCCGCCAGGTGGAGGTCTTCGGTGGCGTGCTGGACACCCACACCGGCGCTTCTGTGCATGTCCCGGTACTGGGCTATGAGGCAGACGCTGCCGTGCGCGTCCCCGTGCTGCGGCTCTGGAATGCCCTCAGCCGGCGGCGGGCGGTGCAGGCCGGGTGCGTGCGCATCGGCATCCATCCACAGGATATCGACCACCCACTGCGGGCAGACCTGGTGGCGGATCTGAAGCGCTACCGGCGCTTTGCGAGTTACAGCGCCCTGCTGGACGGCGCGGCCGCCGCACCGGAGGGTCGGCGGCTGACGGAAATCGGCCGGCGTCTTGATCCCAGCCGCTGAGGACTGCCCTTTTCCGGCTTATAGGTGCCGGCGACGGATCTCGTCCAACAAGCCGACGGCAGCCTCCTCCACCATGTCGAACACGGCGTCGAAGCCGCCGGCAGCGCCGTAGTAGGGATCAGGCACCTCGCGCATGCGCGCCTCGGGGGCATAGTCCATGAGCAGCGCCAGGCGCCGCTCCAGGCCGCGCCCGGGGGGGCAGATGGCGGATAGGGCGTGGTAGTTGTCCTGGTCCATCGCCAGCACATAGTCGTAGCGTTCGAAATCCTCGGGCGCTGCGCGGCGCGCGCGCAGGTCCGCCAGATCGATGCCGCGGCGCAGCGCCGTCTCCCGGGCCCGCGGGTCCGGGGGCTCGCCGAGATGGTAGGCGTGTGTGCCGGCGGAGTCGATCTCGATATGCTCCGCCAGCCCTGCCTCCTCCACCAGCTTACGGAACACCCCCTGCGCGGTGGGCGATCTGCAGATATTGCCCATGCAAACGAACAGGACCCGGACCTTGGCGATTTGCGTCATAGGGCTCTCTTCACAGCGGTGCGACATGCGGTAAATGCCGAGGATTCTAGCATCCGGAGGCACGGCTGCCCGCGCATCGGCGCGAGTGACGGATCACGGCGAGCGCCGTCCACCGAACGGCAGCCAGGACTCGCGCATACGTCGCTGCAGGCGCAGACGCTCCGCGGCGCGGTGCCCCTCCCCAAGGCCACCTGGACGCGGGCGCGACAGCGGCGGCATGATCGTTCCCGGTTGGTCTCTTGGCCCAACCTGCGGCGCGAAGCGCCGCGCCCGCCTTGCATCCAGACGCTCGGCGCGATCCAGACGCTGATCCAGGGCACGCAGGTCCATGCGCTGACGGCGCTCAATAACGGACAGCTCGCGCTCATCGCGCCGATCCAGCGGACCGACCCGATCGCGGTAGGTATGCTGATCGCGCTCCAACTGCAGCCAGCCGGCCGCGCCGGTGCCATCGGCGGCGAGCAGCGCCCCCGGCGACGCCAGGCCGACACAGAGAGCAATGCACAGCGCTGCGCAGAAGACGCGGCTGACAACCGGACAACCGGCGAACGCGGACAGGACTGCAAAACCACGCAACGCACCCATTCGGTGCAAATCCGGCCCGACACGGTAAACATTCGAACATCGCTGCCGACGCGCTGGCCGCAGCACATGGGTTATCAGCGCATCAGCGAGTGCTGATGCGCGCAGTGGGGCGGATTTGGAAAAGTTGGCATTGGACATGCTTGAAGTGAACTAGAGGCGGAAATTCCCTCTCTGCCGTTTCCGTCCTCTGACCTCCTCAGTGGTGAATTGGCCCCGCGACCCCGCGGGGCTTTTTTTTGCCGCCACCGCCGACGCGACCGCGATCGATGCGGGCCGGCCCCGTCCCAGCCGTTGACGGCCACATGGAAGCCGGGCACCGCCGCGAACTCGCGCTACACCGCGCCGAGGCCTATCGCCCGGTTGATGCCGTCGCCATGGGAGGGTGCGGAAACCGACAAGCCGCCCTTACTTCCTGATTACTGCAACAGACTCGGCACCGCCATGCAAACCAACCACGAGCTCCTGACACAACTGCGCACCCATCTCGGGCGTCGTTGCCTGCACGCGGGCCGTCACTGGCGGCTCGTGGAGGTCCTGGCGGCGGACGGCCGCCTGGTGCTGGAGAGTCAGGAGGCTGAGCCGCCCATCCAGCCGGACCAATACGGTAACGCCGCCTTCCGCGGGCCGGAGCATGTGGAGCTCGCGCTGTTCACAGATCAGGGCGAGACCACGGCGGACGTGGCTCGACTGCTGCAGGCGCTGAACCGCACCGACGGCTGAAGCCTCGCCGGTCAGCGCGCGCCGGCGGCAAGCCATCGGAGCACGGCCTCGACATCGTCCGCGGTGTCCACACCCGGTCCGGGCACCGACTGCGCCTGAACGACCTGCAACGGCTCGCCGTGCCATAGAACACGCAGTTGCTCCAGCGACTCCGCGATTTCCAGCGGTGACGGCGGCCAGCCCACGAAGCGCTTGAGAAAGGCAATGCGATAGGCATAGAGTCCGATATGGCGCAGAAAGGTGGTGTGCCGCGGCAGATGGGCGCGACTGCCTAGGAACTCGTCGCGATGCCAGGGGACCGGCGCCCGGGAGAAGTAGAGCGCGACGCCGTTCGCAGCGGTGACGACCTTGACCACATGCGGGTCGAACAGCTCACCGGCCGCGGTGATGGGGGTCGCCAGGGTGGCCATCTCGGGACCCGCAGCGTCAGTGAGGGCCGCGGCAACCTGGTCGATGTTTTCCGGCGGCATACAGGGCTCGTCACCCTGCAGATTCACGACAATACTGTCCGGCGCCCAGCCCCGCGCCGCCGCGACCTCGGTGATGCGCTCGGTGCCGCTTTGGTGATGCGGTGCGGTAAGCTCCGCGTCGGCGCCGATCTCACGGCAGTGCGCGAGCACCCGCTCGTCGTCGGTGGCGACGACGACCTCGCTGGCCGCGCTGGCCCTGGCCTGCTCCCAGACGCGCGCCAGCAAGGTCTTGCCGCCGATGTCCAACAGCGGCTTGCCGGGCAGGCGACGGGCTCCGTAGCGGGCGGGGATGACGACGCGAAAGCTGTTCTGCATGGCATTGGCTCCGACGCAGGTGTTTGCCGTGGGTTGATGCTCCCTCCGCCCGGTGCGTGTCGGGGCAGCCCAGTTGCGAGCCCGCCTCAGCGGCGGGCGCGCTCGCTGGGCAGAATGCCGCGCGCCGCGAGCAGCCGATCCAGGGCTGCCGTGAATGCCGGCGCCGGGACCGCTGTCACCGGCACAAACCAAAGCTCGGGCCACCGCGCGTCGGGCGCTGCGCGCAGCCGGCGGCACTTCACCGCGTCCTTTTCGGTCATCAGCACCCGGCCTGCGCCCCAGCCCGCGATCTCGGCAGGCGTGAACCGATGGTGATCCGGATAGGGCCGGGCGTCTACCCGCAGCCCCTTGGATTCGAGCATCCGAAAGAACCGTCCGGGGTTGCCAATGCCCGCCACGGCCGTCACCGGCCGGCCAACGAAAGCGGCCAGGGGCTGGACCTGCTCGGGCGCTGCGAGGCTCAAGGCAGCGCCCGGGTGCAAAACGAGCGGTTCTATACCGGGTTGACCGCCGCCGGTGGCGATGGCGAGATCCGCCCGCGCCGCGCGCCGCACCGGCTCGCGCAGGGGACCCGCCGGCAGGCAGCGGCCGTTGCCATGGCCGCGCTCGCCGTCTACCACCAGGATCTCGCAGCAGCGCCGCAGCCGGTAGTGCTGGAGGCCGTCGTCGGCGACCACGACGTCACAGCCGCGGCCCACCAGTGCACGGGCCACCTGGACCCGGTCCCGCCCCACGGCGACCGGCACACGGTCATCGGCGGCCAGCAGCACCGGCTCGTCGCCGAACGCCGCTGGGTCGGCATCCGGGTGCACAAAGCGCACCGCCCGGGCGCCCCTCCCCCCGTAACCGCGGGCGGCACTGCCGGGACGCAGGCCCAGCGCGATGAGAAGCTCCGCCAGCCACCTGCCCCGCCGCGCCTTGCCGGTGCCGCCGCCGCCCCGGTTGCCGCCCCAGAGTACCGGGGCCCCGGCCCGCACCC
>NZ_JAIFKJ010000233.1 GCF_019695415.1 Thiohalocapsa sp. | reverse complement strand
CCGCATACCGTTGGAAGTGGGGCCGACACGCCGGTGCGGGGCGCAGCTTCGTGCTGGTCGAAGAGGTCTTCCCGGGCGAAGGGACGCCACTGCCGGGATTGCTGCAGGATCTGGCAGCCCTAAGGGCAGGCCCTTGGGCTTGGTTCTATGTTCAGGATTGAGCCCGCAAGCGCTC
This sequence comes from Thiohalocapsa sp., assembly GCF_019695415.1. GTDB lineage: Bacteria > Pseudomonadota > Gammaproteobacteria > Chromatiales > Chromatiaceae > Thiohalocapsa. The sequence goes on along the minus strand of NZ_JAIFKJ010000233.1, from coordinate 3,123 downwards.
TCTGAGGCGTTGAAGAGGGCTCACGGGCCATTCAGTCCCGCGCGGCCGGCGCAGCTGACGGTGTCTGCGAGGTCCGCAGAGGACGGCCGAACAAGATTGGGTCGCGGACTTAATCACGTCCGGCCGCGGCATGGTACTCAGCGACGCAGGCCTTCGATATACGCCGCCACGGCCTCGATCTCTTCGTCGGTCATGTTCGCGGCGACGCCGCGCATCATGCCGTTCGGATCATTGGCCCGCTCCTGAGAGCGAAAGTACTGCAGGGTCTGCGCGAGATACTCGGAATGCTGGCCGGAGATGCGCGGGAACTTTGCCAGGTTGCTGCCCAGACCGGCGGGGCCGTGGCAGCCGGTGCAGGCTGGCACACCGGTCTCCGCGTTACCGGCACGGTAGATCTGTTCGCCCTTCTTGACCAAATCCGCCTCGGCAGTGCCGCCCGACTGCTCCAACGACGCATAGTATGCAGCGAGGTTCTTAACCTCTTCTTCAGTGAGCGGCATGGCCATTGGTGACATCTGCACGTTGTAGCGCTCGTTGTTCTTGAAATTCATGAGCTGCTTGTAGATGTACTGCGGATGTTGGCCCGCGAGCTTCGGCCACACCGGCTGCCCGGGGATCCCGTTCCCGTCCATGCCATGGCAGGCCTGGCAGATCTGGTTCGCTTTCTCTTTACCCTTCTCTGGGTCGCCGCCGATGCCGATTCCCCCCGATTCGGGTGCGGGGGATGCAAATGTGGTCCCAACCGCGAGGAGCGCGGCGGCGGCGAGTGCGGAGCGCAGCGAAATCTTCATGGCATCTTCCGAGTCGATGGTCGTTGAACGTGCTTCGGCCCGCGGTCGGCTGTGCGCCACGACGAACCCAGGACCTAAGCCTTTCATGTATATCAGCAGATAGCGATATGGGTCAATGGCATGCGCCAACCGGCGGCTTCCCGTATGGAGCGATGGCGCGGGCCAAAGTTCCGCCCTGCCCGCACACTGGCACCCTTGGTCGGGTCGGGGGTCGGGTCGGGCTCAGGCTCGAAAAAGCCCCCGCAAACGATTGATGATCACCTGCGCCGGGGTGGCATGGGCCAGGGTATCCACCAGCTCTCCGTGCTGGTCGATGACATAGGTGAAGGCCGAGTGGTCGACCAGGTAGCCCATGGCGGAAGCGGACTGCTCCGTGCGCCGATAAGCGGCGCCGTAGCGCTCGGCGGCGGCCGCGACTGCGGCATCGGACCCAGTGATACCGAGAATACCGGGGTCGAAGTAAGCGGCGTACTCGGCAAGGCGCTCCAGGGCATCCCGGGCCGGATCGACACTGACGAACAGCACCTGCACCTGGGCCCGCTCGGCGGGGCTGAGCTGCTTGAGCGCATAGGCGATGATGGCGAGGTTGGTCGGGCAGATGTCCGGGCACGCGGTGTAGCCGAAATAGAGCAGCACCACCTTGCCACGGAAGTCCGACAGCGACACCGGTCCCGAGACCGACTGCAGGGTAAAATCGCCGCCCTCGGGCGCGCTGGCGAGGTCCGGGCGGCGGTGGCCGCCGTTGCCCTCCACGCCCGGCTGCCAGGCCCACAACAGCCAGGCCAAGACGACCGACAAGCCCACCACCAGCAGCGCCGGCACCAGGACGGCCCGCCGCGGCCAAGATACAGCCCCCGGGCGCGTCTGTGGCGGTAGGGAAAACCGGTCGAACATGTCCCGGGCACACTCAGCCGGCGGTGGCCCGATGACGCACCGCAAGCTCCATGTAGTGCACAGCGGCGTAGTCCAAATATTCCTGCTCCAAGTCCGTGAGCATCCGTACACGCTTGGCCGGTGCACCCACGTACAGCCAACCGCCATCCAGCTTCTTGCCCGGCGGCACCAGCGCGCCGGCACCGAGCATCACCCGCGGCCGCAATACCGCGCGATCCAGCACCCGGGCGCCGATGCCCACCAGACAGTGATCATGCACCTCGCAGCCGTGCAGCATAGCCTGGTGGCCGACGGTGACACGCTCGTGCACGATGGTGGGCGCCCCGCCCGGCAGGAAGCGGCTGTCATGCGACACATGCAGCACGCTGCCATCCTGGACGTTGCTGCCGGCGCCGATGTAGATGCGATGGATATCTCCCCGCACCACGGCCATGGGCCAGATGGACGCCTGCGGCCCCACCTCCACGTTACCGATCACCACGGCGGCCTCGTCGACATAGGCATCAGACGCGATGCGCGGCTCCAATCCCTGATAACTGCGGACGTTGTTCATGGGGCCCCCGGCGCGTGCGAATCGATGCGATCGGCAAATGCTAACACGCGGCCGAGCCTGCGGCCGGCCACGGCGACTGGCCGTGGCCCTTTGCTATGATCCGGGGCCGCTCAACTGAAGCCGCTTCGGGCATCCGCCATGCGCTCTATTCACCCGCGCCCCTCCTCCCGCCGCTGTGCGGGCGCCGGCCTCGCACTGCTTGTGTTGACCGCCTGCATGGTGACCGCCTGCGGGGGTCGCGTCGGCGGCTACCGAGATACGCCCTTCAAGCCGGATCCGGAGGCGCCTACCCCGCGCAGCGTTACCGACGGACGTCAATGGCAGGAGGGCGACTATGCCCTGCCCGCCTGGCCCCGGGACGACGACCTGGTCGAAGTCAAGCTGGACGGACCACAGCAGCCCCTGACCCACTACATCGACACGCGCAGCCTGCGCACGGACCCCGACGGCGTGGTGCGGTACACGCTGGTCACGGAGTCGCCGAGCGGCGCCCGCAACCTGAGCTTCGAAGGACTCCGCTGCACCCCTCAGGGACGTTGGAAGACCTATGCCTTTGGTGCCGACGGCCGTTTCACGCGGACGCAGGCAGACGCCGCGTGGGTCACCGTCAGCAAAACGGGCAATGACCCACTTCACTACGACCTATGGCGGCACTACCTGTGCATCCCGCTGGCCTTCGAGGCGCGGCCCAAGCGGGATCAGGTGCGCATGCTGGAGAGCGGCCGGGTGCCGCAGGTGGAAAATGCGCGCTTCCTGCCGGATTGATTAGGCCATCGCCCCCGGCCCACCCGGGCGATCCATTGAAACCCCGCCGCCGGGACCGAGTTTCCCGCTAAGGAGATGCTGATTTATTGGGCATCCTGCCCAAAAATCAGACGGAGCCGG
>NZ_JAIFKJ010000106.1 GCF_019695415.1 Thiohalocapsa sp. | reverse complement strand
TCGCCGCCGGCACGGCCATGTTTGCGCTGGGTGCCGGACTCATGTCCTTGGCGCTGGCACATACGCATCCCGATGTCGGGACTAGCATGGCAAGTCTCGTCGACCCGGCGGATCAGGCGCAGGTGACGACGCTGCTGGATGAGCTCGAGGGCAGCCGGGTGGTGATGGTCGGCGAAACCCACGACCGTTATGACCACCACCTGAATCAGCTCGCAATCATCCGCGGCCTGCACACCCGCGGGGTGCCGGTCGCCATCGGCATGGAGTGGTTCCAGCGGCCGTTCCAGGCACATCTGGACGACTTCTCGGCCGGCCGGATCAACCTGGCCGAGTTGCTGGAGCGCACCGAGTGGAGCGCCCGCTGGCGATTCGACGTGGACCTCTACCAGGACATCCTGCAGTACGCCCAGCGGCATGGCATCCCGCTGGTTGCACTGAACGCGGCCACGGAGACGGTCTCCGCCGTGTCCGACGGCGGCATCGAGGGTCTGGACGCGGAGCGGCGCGCGCTCTTCCCGCCGCGCATCGAGCTCGCGGAGGGAGCCTATCGCCGGCAGCTGGAGCGCATGTTCGCAATGCACGGCGCGACGACGCCCGAGCGCCAGGAGCGCTTCCTCCAGGTCCAGTATGTCTGGGACCAGACCATGGCCCTCACAGCGGGAGATTATCTGACGGCCCACCCGCAGCGGACGCTGGTCCTGCTGGCGGGTTCGGGTCATGTGCTGCACGACGATGCCATCCCGGAGCGCTTGCGGCGCATTCACCCCGCACTTCAGACGGTGGTGGTGACGGACATGGGCTACCTGCCGGCGGGTTCGGAGCCGGATTATGTCTTCGCCGCCCGTGATCTGTCGGTTGAGGACCGGGGGCGAGTGGCGGAGCTGGATCTGGAGTAGGTCGGTCTCGGCGGTGGGCCCGCTGCGCTTTGCGCACCCTACCCGGCTCGGCGGCCGCGCGGCCCGTTAGAACGTGGCGTAAGCGACAGATTCACCATGGACAATTGGGGAAATACCTATTAGAATTTGCTTAAATGCTGTCAGAGAGGACACAACCATGCTCAATTGTCGCTCCATGCGCGTCGCGGTGATCGTCTCCGGTCTGCTGCTGGCGGCCGGCCTGCTGCTCGGGCTGTTCGCGGTGGCGGCACCTCTCACCATGCCCTTCACACAGGCGGCCCTGATGCTGGTGCTGGCGGGCGCAGCCGTGCTCTCGGTGGCCTTCATCGACGCGCTGATGCCGGGCGCCGATCAGCGTCTGGACGGCTGTCAGCACTGACGGTCACCGCAGCACGTGCCGGCCGGCAACCCTTCATTGACGGCCAGACACGATGTCGGGCCTCCTGAGGTCGGCCCGACCCACGCCCCGTAGGTCGGTGCTGAGCGCTAGCGAAGCCCGACACCCGGACGCTGTGCGAGGCGGACGGGGACTCAGCCGGACGGCTCCGGCCCCTGCTCCGGCGATGAGACGCCGTCCACGTAGGCATCCCGTGCAGTCTTGGCGCGGGTGAAGATCTCCAGAAGGTGCTCGCCGTCGCGCCGGCGGATGGTGTCGGCGAGGTCCGTCATCTCTTCGCCGAAGCGCGCGAGCATACTGCTCAGGGCCTCGGCGTTGGCGATGCAGATGTCCCGCCACATGACTGGGTTACTGGAGGCGATGCGCGTGAAGTCCCGGAAGCCGCCGGCGGCGTATCGGAAGATCTCGTCGTTGTCCTGCTGACGCGCCAGCAGGTCCACCAGGCCAAAGGCGAGCATGTGCGGCAAGTGGCTGGTCGCGGCCAGCACCGCATCGTGGTGGGCTACGTCCATTTCCGTGACGACGGCCCCCGCCGCCTGCCACATGGCACGCACCCGGTCCAGGGCCAACACATCGGTCTGCGGCAGCGGCGTCAGGATAACCCGGCGGTTGTGATAGAGCTCCGGGAAGGAGGCGGCAACGCCGCTGTGCTCGGTGCCGGCGATCGGGTGCCCGGGCACCAGCCGCGCCGGCACCTCGCCGAAGGCGGTCGCCGCATCGGCGACGATGCTACCCTTGACGCTGCCGCCGTCGGTGATGACGGCGTCCTCACGCAGCCGCCCGTTGATGCGCTCAAAGACGCCGCGCACGGCACCGAGGGGAACAGCGACGAACACCATGTCCGCATCTTCGACGGCCTCGGCCGGATCGCGGGTGCAGCCGTCGATAACGCCCAAGTCGAATGCGAGCTCCAGGTTCGCCGTTGAGCGCCCGCAGCCGATGATCTCGCCCACGGCGCCGGCGCTGCGCAGCGCCCGGGCCAACGAGCCCCCGATCAGCCCGACGCCGATGATGGCAAGGCGCTCGATCACGCCCCCGCCTCCGCTGGCGCCGACGCCTCCGCCTCATCCAGCACCCGCGCCAGGGCCGCCAGCATCCGCTCGTTCTCGTCCGCGAGGCCGATGCTGATGCGGAGGTGATTGGGCAGGCCGTAGTTGGCGACCGGCCGGCAGATGACCCCCTCGCGCAGCAGCGCCTGATCCACCGGGCCCGCGGGACGGCCGAGGTCGACCGTGACGAAGTTGCAGACCGACGGGATCCAGTCGAGCCCGAGGCGCTCGAGGCCCGCCGTCACCCGGGCCATTTCCGCCCGATTGTGTGCGACGGAGCGCTGCACGTGGTCCATGTCGCCGAGCGCCGCTGCTGCCGCCGCCTGCGCCGGTTCGTTGACATTGAACGGGTGCCGGACGCGGTTCATCAGCTCGGCGACGGCCGGATGGCTCAGCCCATAGCCCACGCGCAGCGCCGCGAGACCGTGCACCTTGGCGAAGGTGCGCGTGACGACGAGGTTCGGGAAGTCCGCGAGCCAGCGGCTGGTGTCCGGATACTCGGGTTCCTCGACATACTCGAAATAGGCCTCATCCACCACCGCGATGACATGCGTCGGCAGCCCTTCCAGGAAGGCACGCAGCGGCTCGGCGGGGAGCCAGGTACCCGTGGGGTTGTTCGGGTTGGCAATCCAGACCACCCGCGTGCGCTCGCTGACCAGCGCCGCCATGGCTGCCAGGTCGTGCCCGTAGTCCCGCGCCGGTGCGACCCGGGCAGTGGCTCCTGCGGCCTGGGTAGCGATGGGATAGACGGCGAAGGCATGCTCGGAGAAGAGCGACTCGGCCCCGGGTTGCAGGAAGGTGCGCGCCACCAGGTCCAGCACGTCGTTGGAGCCGTTGCCGACAGTGACCTGCGCCGGATCCAGGCCATGGTGCTCAGCGATGGCACCGCGCAGCGCAAAGGCGCCGCCGTCCGGATAACGCCCAAGCGCCGCCGCACAGTTCAGATAGGCTTCACGCGCCGCCTCTCCGCAGCCGAGCGGATTCTCGTTGGACGCGAGCTTCACGGCCTCGCTGATGCCGAGCTCTCGCTCCAGCTCCGACACCGGCTTGCCCGGTACGTAGGGCGTCAGGCCGGCGATTTGGGGCGCGGCAAGGTGGAGGAAGGGGTGGTCGGCGTTCGTCATGGCGATCGATGGTCCGTCGTGCGCGGTGGATGCGGTGCCCTTTTTGCCATCAGTGCGCAGTGCGTAGTGCGAAGTGCGTTGTCGCGCGACCGGGTGCTGCCCCCGCACTGCGCACACGCCCGCGCAACAATGACAGAACGCCAGCATGCGCAACCAACAAGCTTAAAGAACGGCCTCAGGATACGACCCCAACACCTTACACAGATTCGCCGCGGTCTTGAGCTGCGCGAGCGCCCCCGCGACCTTCGGGTCGGTGCGGTGACCGCAAACGTCGACGAAGAAGACATAGTCCCATACCCCCTGTCGGGAGGGCCGGGACTCGATGCGGGTCATGCTGATGTGCTGCTCGGCGAAGGGGGTCAGCAAGCGGTGCAGACCACCCGCTTCGTTGCGGCAGGAGAGCAGCAGGCTCGTTTTGTCGCGGCCGCTGGGCGGGGCGTCCTCGCGGCCGATGATGAGAAAGCGGGTGGTGTTACCCGGCTCATCCTCGATGCGCTGCGCGAGGATGCGCAGATCGTAGAGCTCGGCGGCGGCCTCACCGGCGACGGCGGCAGAGTCGCCGGACCTGGCGGCAAGCTTCGCGGCCTCGGCATTGCTGCCGACGGCGATGCGCTCGGCGGCCGGTAGGTGGCGGTCGAGCCAGCCGCGGCACTGGGCCAGGGACTGCTGGTGGGAGTAGACCTTACGGACGGCGCCGATCTCCGTCGCCCGGCTCAGCAGGTGATGGTGGATGCGCAGCATGACCTCGCCGGCGATGAGCAGCGGTGAGCGCGCGAACATATCGAGGGTGTGATTCACCACGCCCTCGGTGCTGTTCTCCACCGGCACCACGCCGAAGTTGCAGGACCCCGCCTCCACCTCACGGAAGATGTCCCCGATGGTGCCGAAGGGCTGGGTGCGCACCGAGTGACCGAAGTGCTTCAGCGCCGCAGCCTGGGTGAAGGTGCCTTCGGGGCCGAGGTAGCCCACCAAGAGCGGCCGCTCCAGTGCGAGGCACGCGGACATGATCTCCCGGAACAGCCGGGCCATCTCCTCGTCGTCCAGCGGACCCGGATTCTGCGCCTTGATGCGGCGCAGGATCTCGGCCTCGCGCTCGGGGCGGTAGTAGTGCGTGGTCTGGCCGGCGGCGTCTTTGATCTTGGCGACTTCGCGCGCGCAGTCGGCGCGCTCGGAGATGAGCCGCAGCAGCTCCGCATCGATGGCGTCAATGCGCTCGCGGATGGGGGCTAGACGGTCTTCGCTGGGCATGGCCTAGGGCGCTCGAGCCGGGGCGGCAGGCACTGTTGGACGATCGTGCCGATCAGGCCTGCTCGCCGGCGGCGGCGCCTGTACCTAAGCAGCGTACCGAGAGCACGCCCTCGATGCCGGCGATCTCCCGAGCGGTGCCCTCGGGGCAGGGGCGGTCGACGTCGATTAGGGTCACGGCCAGATCGCCGCGGGAGCGGTTCAGCATATCGACGATGTTGAGGCCCGCCTCGGCGAGGTCTGTGGAGATCTGACCCACCATGTTTGGCACGTTGCGGTTGACGACGGCCATGCGGTGGCCCCCATTGCGCGGCAGGACGATGTCCGGGAAGTTGACAGAATTGGAGACGTTGCCGTCTTCCAGGTAGGCGCGCACCTGTTCGGCGACCATGATGGCGCAGTTGTCCTCCGCCTCGCGCGTGGAGGCGCCGAGGTGCGGCAGGGTCACGACCCGCGGATGGTCCTTGAGCAGGTTAGACGGAAAATCGCAGACATAGGCGTAGAGCTTGCCGGCATCGAGTGCCGTGACGGCCGCGTCGTCGTCGATGATGCCGCTGCGAGAGAAGTTGAGCAGCACGGCGCCGTCCGGCATGTTGGCGATGCGCTCGGCGTTGATCATGTGGCGCGTCTGGTCCGTGAGCGGCACGTGGAAGGTGATGAAGTCGGACCGCGCTACCAGGTCGTCCACCGAGAGCGCGGCCTCCACGTCGGACTGGAGCTTCCAGGCCGCGCGCACGGTGATGCTGGGGTCGAAGCCGATGACCTTCATGCCGAGTGAGCGGGCCGCATTGGCCACCAGCACACCGATGGCCCCGAGGCCGATGACGCCCAGCGTGCGCCCTGGCAGCTCCATGCCGACGAATTGCTTCTTGCCCGCCTCCACTGCCTTGTTGATGGCCGCATCGTCGCCTTCAAGCCCGCGCGCGAACTTGGCCGCCTGAGCGATGTTGCGCGCGGCGATCAGCATGCCGGCGAGCACCAGTTCCTTCACGGCGTTGGCGTTGGCGCCCGGCGCGTTGAACACGGCGATGCCGCGCTCGCTCATGGCGGCGACCGGGATGTTGTTGACCCCGGCACCGGCACGGCCAATGGCCTTGACCGTGCCGGGGATCACCATCTCGTGCATCTTGGCGGAGCGCACCAGGATGGCGTCCGGGTGCCCGACCTCCGAGGCAACCTCATAGGACTCCCGCGGCAGGCGGTTCAGGCCGGCAACGGAGATATTGTTGAGGGTTTGGATCTTGAACATGGGAAAACCAGTTTCGAGTATCGAGTGGCGAGGAGCGGCGTGGGTGTCGAGGGCGCGATCTCTAAACTCGCACATCGATACTCGCTGCTCTTTGATTAGCCTCTGGTCCGCTCAAATTCGGCCATGAATTGGATCAGCGCGTCGACACCCGCCTCCGGCATCGCATTGTAGATGCTCGCGCGCATGCCGCCGACCGAGCGATGGCCCTTGAGAGTGAGCAGCCCTGCGTCCTGGGCGCCGGCGAGGAAGTCCGCGTCCAGGCTCGCATCCGCCAGCGTGAAGGGGACATTCATCCAGGAGCGGCAGTCCGGCTGCACTGGATTGGCGTAGAAAGCCGAGCCGTCGATGGCGGCGTAGAGCTTGCTCGCCTTGCGTTGGTTGATCTCGGCCATGCCCTTGAGGCCGCCCAGGTCCTTAAGCCATTGGAACACCAGCCCTGCCAGGTACCAGGCGTAGGTGGGCGGGGTGTTGTACATGGAATCATTATCGGCATGGGTCTTGTAGTCCAGCATCGCGGGGGTGCCCGTGATGGGCTGGCCGATAAGATCCTCTCGGACAATGACCAGCGTGAGCCCGGCGGGGCCGATATTCTTCTGTGCGCCGGCATAGATGATGCCGAACTTGGACACGTCGATGGGACGCGACAGGATGGTGGAGGACATGTCCGCCACCAACGGCTTGTCGGTCTGCGGCACGTATGGAAACTCGACGCCCTGGATGGTCTCGTTGGGGGTGTAGTGCAGGTAGGCGGCATCCGCGGAAAGGCTCAGCTCATCCTGCGCCGGCGCACGGGTAAAGGTGCCGTCCTGCTCGGTGCTGGCAGCGATGTTGACGGCCGCAAAGCGCTTGGCCTCCGCGATGGCCTTCTTGGACCAGCTGCCCGTGTTGATATAGTCGGCCGCGCGTTCCGCGGGGCTCGCGCCGCGCAGCAGGTTCATCGGCGTCATCGCGAATTGCAGCGACGCGCCGCCTTGCAAGAACAGCACCTTGTAGTTGTCCGGCACCGCAAGCAGCTCGCGCAGGTCGGCTTCAGCCTGCCCGGCGATGGACAGGAACTCCTTGCCGCGGTGGCTCATCTCCGCCACGCACATGCCGCTGCCGTGCCAGTCGAGCATCTCTTCCCGGGCGCGCTGGAGGACGGGCTCCGGCAGCATCGCCGGGCCGGCGCTGAAGTTGTAGGGTCTGGACATTGTTGGGCTCCGTTTAGGGACTTGCGCGAGCGCGTCAAACGATCACGGGAAGTGCAACCGGCATGAGCGCAGGGGTTAGGGCCGAGGCAGTCCTTAGCGTGGCTGAGCACAGCGAAACCCACCCGGGCCGCGGCGGCCGATCGCTACACGAGCTGGACTTGGCTGCGCTTGTCCACCCTAAGCTCCGCACCCTCGCTCTCACTGTGGCTCCCGGGCTCCGCCCGGGAACCCGGCTGGGGGGGCTCTGCCTCCCGAAGCACGCTGGCGAGGCAGAGCCTCGCGATCGCATTCCCGGGCGGAGCCGGGGAACGAGCGCGGCCCGAAGTGGCGACGCTTCGGCGTCGCGCTCCGGGTTACGCCTCGGAAGGCCCGTTGGTCGCGTCGCCCGCCTCGTCGTCGGCTTCGCCGCCGTTGCTGTCCGCCTCGTCGCCAGTATCTCCGTTGAGGGCGACGATGCGCTCAATGCCGGCGAGCTTCTGGTCTTCGCCCAGGTTGATGAGCTTGACGCCCCAGGTGTTGCGGCTCATGACATTGATACCGTCCACGGCGGTGCGCACCAGCGTGCCGGCCTCGGTGATGAGCATGATCTCATCCCCGGGGCGCACCAGCACGGCGCCGACTTGCTCCGCATTGCGCTCGCCGATGCGCATGGAGATGACGCCCTTGGTGCCGCGGCCCTTGGTCGGGAACTCCTCCACCGGGGTACGCTTGCCGTAGCCGTTGGCGCCGACGGTGAGCACCGTGCCGGGCTCGGCTACCAGCAGGGAGATCACGCGCTGGCCGTCTTCCAGCGAGATACCGCGCACGCCGTGCGCCGTGCGGCCCATGGAGCGGACCTCGGACTCGTTGAAGCGAACGGCCTTGCCGGCACTGGTGAAGAGCATCAGATCCTGCCGGCCATCGGTGACGGCGACGCCGATCAGGTACTCGTCTTCGTGCAGGTCGATGGCGATGATGCCGCGCGACAGCGGCCGCGAGAAGTCCTTGAGCGGCGTCTTCTTGACCGTACCCTTACTGGTGGCCATGAACACGAAGCTGCCTTCTTCGTATTCCGGTACCGGCAGGGTGGCGTTGATGCGCTCGCCCTGTTCCAAGGGGAGCAGATTGACGATGGGCCGGCCGCGGGCGCTGTGGCCCGCCTGGGGCAGCTCGTAGACCTTGAGCCAGTACACCTTACCGTGGCTGGAGAAGCAGAGCACGGTGTCGTGGCTGTTGGCGACGAAGAGGCGGTCGATGAAGTCCTCGTCCTTGGTGCTCGCTGCGCTCCTGCCCTTGCCGCCGCGGCGCTGCGCCTGGTACTCCGACAGCGGCTGGGCTTTGACATAGCCGGCATGGGAGAGGGTGACGACCACGTCCTCCGGCGCAATCAGGTCCAGAAGAGTCAGGTCGGTTTGATCCTGGACGATCTCGGTCCGGCGCTTGTCGCCGTACTGCTCTTTGATGGCTTCGAGCTCCTCGCGAATCACCTGCATGAGCCGGTCCGGGTTGCGCAGGATATCCAGCAGGTCCGCGATCTTGTCCAGGATCTCCTCGAATTCCTTGAGGATCTTGTCCTGCTCCAGACCCGTCAGGCGTTGCAGCTGCAGATCCAGGATGGCGCGGGCCTGGCGCTCGCTTAGTTTGTACTGACCATCGTCGCCCAAGCCGAAGCCCTTCGCCAAGTCGTCAGGGCGGGTCTCCTCGGCGCCGGCGCGCTGCAGCATGCCGGACACCGCGCCCGGCGGCCAGGTGCGCGCCATGAGGCCCTCGCGGGCGGCGGCGGGGCTCTCGGAGGCCTTGATGAGTGCGATGACCTCGTCGATGTTGGCCAACGCAACCGTATAGCCTTCCAGGATGTGGGCGCGCTCGCGGGCCTTGCGCAGCTCGTAGATCGTTCGCCGCGTAACGACGTCGCGGCGGTGGCGTAGGAAGTGCTCCAGGGTCTGCTTGAGCGTCAGCGTGCGGGGCTGGCCGTCCACCAGCGCCACCATGTTGATGCCGAACACGGTCTGCATCTGCGTGTGCTGATACAGGTTGTTCAGCACCAC
>NZ_JAIFKJ010000580.1 GCF_019695415.1 Thiohalocapsa sp. | reverse complement strand
CCCCGACGGCATCGCGCCAAAGCCCCCCGAGCAAGCCTCCGCAGAGCAAGCCCCCTGAGCCAGATGCCACTCGGCGCTGACCCTCCCTTGCCCCGCAAGCTGCCAGCCTCGGCGCTGTGGGCGGCCGCAGGCGCCGCAGGCGCCGCAGCGATCCTGCTGACTGCTGTCGCTGCGCTCCGTTTGGCGGCACCGACCACTGCGACGCCGCCATCGCCAGCGACCGTTAACCCCGTCGCCGCCCAGGCTATGAATCGCGGCGCGCCCGTGGCGGCGGTGGAGCAGGCGGCCGCCGAGCTCGCCCGTGCCGTCGCTGCCGCAGGTACCTTGGCGGAGCCGACCCCTGCGACACTCCGATCCATCGCAGAGCCACTGCTGGATCACCTCGACGTCCCGCACATCGCGGCCCTGCTGCTCGGCCGACACTGGCGCGACGCCGACGCGCGGCGTCCTGAACTGCGTCGTGCGCTGGAGGACTATTTCGTCCTGCGCTATGCACCGTCGCTGCGGGACCTGAGCGGTTGGCGGCTGCAAACACTCCCAGATGACACACGCTTGTCGCCGGGCGAGCTGCCGCGGGCGCGGGTGCCGGTGCTGATCGGCACCGACGGCCTGCCTGCGCTTCGTGTGGAGCTGCATCTGCGCCGGCCAGACGGCGTTTGGCGCCTCTACGACGCCTCCATCTTCGGCGTTGGCCTCATCGGGCTGCAGCGACCGGTCTTCGACCAGCTCGCAGCAGGGCGAAGGCTGGACGCGCTCCTCGCGCTGTTGCGGCAGCCGAGGACCGCACCAGCGCCAGCGGGCTGATCGGTGGGTCAGGCGGCCGCAGCCTTGGATGCGCGTCCCGGAGCATGCACGCGCTCGTCCTCTGCGGCAGCGGCGTTCAATGCCGACAACACCGCACGCAGCGACGCACCGACGGTGTCCCGGTCGATGGCGGCACCCGGCACCTGCCGGCCGTCGATGTCCAGCAGCACATAGGCGGCGGCCTCGGCGTCGGTGCCGGCGCCGATGGCGTGCTCCTGGTAGTCGACGACCTTGACCTCGGCACCAAAGGCTCGCTGCCAAGCATCGGCGAAGGCCGCGATGGCGCCGTCGCCCGTCCCGGCAATGGCCTGCTCAGCGCCATTGGCGACGATGTGGGCCTCGATGCGGTCATGGCCATTGCGGCTCAGCCGGTAGCCGGCGAGCCGCACCGGTGCATCGGCGCCGTCGTGGACGAAGTGCTCCCGGAACAGCGCGTGGATGCGCTCGGCATCGATGACGCCGCCGCGACGCTCGCTCTCGCGCTGCACGATGGGCGCCAGCGCCTGTTGCAGCCAGCGCGGCAGGTTGAGCCCGTAGTCGCGCTCCAGCACGAAGGCGATGCCGCCCTTGCCGGACTGGCTGTTGACGCGAATGACGGCCTCGTAGCTGCGGCCGATGTCCGCCGGGTCGATGGGCAGATAGGCCACCTGCCAGGGCAGGTCCTCTGCGGCGCGCTGGTGGCGCAGGGACTTGCCGATGGCGTCCTGGTGGCTGCCGGAGAAAGCGGTGTACACCAGCTCGCCGACCCAGGGATGGCGCGGATGGCAGGCGATGCCGGTGCACCGCTCGGTGACCGCGATGATCCGGTCCGGGTCCGAAAGGTCGAGCTTGGGATCGACGCCTTGGCTGTAGAGGTTCATGGCCACCGTGACCAGATCCATGTTGCCGGTGCGCTCGCCGTTACCGAGCAGTGTGCCTTCCAGCCGATCGGCGCCCGCGAGCAGGCCCAGCTCCGCCGCCGCGGCGGCGCCACCCCGGTCGTTGTGCGTGTGCAAGGACACGATGACCGACTCGCGCCGGTCCAGGTGGCGGCAGAACCACTCCACCTGGTCGGCAAAGACGTTCGGACTCGCGGACTCCACCGTCGCCGGCAGGTTGACGATGCAGGGATGCTCCGGCGTCGGGCGCCAGACATCCAGCACGGCATTGACCACCTCCACGGCATAGTCCGGCTCCGTCTGCGAGTAGCTCTCCGGGGAGTATTGGAAGATCCAGCGGGTGCCCGGATACTTGGCCGCCTCGCGCTGCACCAGCTCGGCACCGCGCACGGCGATGGCCTTAACGCCGGCGCGGTCGGCGCCGAAGACCCACTCACGCTGCACCGGCGAGGTGCTGTTGTAGACGTGCACGATGGCCTGGTGGACGCCGTCCAGCGCCGCGAAGGTGCGCTGGATGAGGTCCTCCCGGGCCTGGGTGAGCACCTGGATGGTGACGTCCTCGGGGATCTGCCGCTCCTCGATGAGCCATCGCACGAAGTCATGATCCGGCTGGCTCGCGGACGGAAAGCCCACCTCGATCTCTTTCACGCCGATGTCCACCAGCAGCCGCCACAGCGCCTGCTTCTGCGCGACGCTCATGGGCGCCAGCAGCGCCTGGTTGCCGTCGCGCAGGTCCACGCTGGCCCAGCGGGGCGCATGCGTGATGGTGCGGTCCGGCCAGCTGCGGTCTGCGAGCTGGACGGTGGGTGCGGGGCGGTATTTGCGGTGGTCGAACATGTTCCGAGTTTCGAGTTGCGAGGGTCGAGTTGCGAGGGTTGGCGGCTCCGGACTGCGCCGGGTTGCGGCCGCAGGCGTGGGAGCCACTGGAGCGGGCCTTTGCCTTGTGGACTTGGCCCCCGCCGGCTTGTGGCCGACGGTGCATAGTCTGCGCGCATCGGACCCGCAGAGGATTGCGAATATGTCCCGTTAATCGGTCTTTTTGGCAATAATCTGTCTATTTATTTTGTTTATGCGCAATCTTGCTGGGGGCAGGGAGTAGTGCGGAGTGCGCAGTACGAAGTGCGGCGTGCGGTCCTGACGAGACCAGCCCTCAGCCCTCAGCCCAGCGTGAGCGGCAGCCCGGCGCGTTGCCCCTGCGCTAAACTCCAGCCATCCGCTGCACCAGAGGCCAAACAACTGCATGACCAACCTCTCCATGGATATCCCCGAGGAGCTCGCGGAGCGGCTCACCACCCTCAGCGCCAGACCGGCCGCAGCGAGGCCGACATGATCACGGACGCCCTGGGCGAGTACCTGGGCGATCTCGAGGACCTCGCCATCGCCAGGCAGCGCCATGCGGAGCTTCTGGCAAGCGGCGAGCGCGTCATCCCGCCCGAAGAAGTGATGCGGCGGTATGGCCCGGGCGCTTGAGCACACCCCTACCCCGGATCGGGGGCTTGGACCGCAATATCGTCCCGGCCCAGCCTCCCCGGCCTGGCCGCCGGGCGGAGGGGCCGGCCGCCGCCGGCGCCCGCGGGGCCGAGCCGCGCCACACCCACCAACCCAGCGCAAGCAGGGAAGAGCCA
>NZ_JAIFKJ010000428.1 GCF_019695415.1 Thiohalocapsa sp. | reverse complement strand
GCCGCTCCCACAGATCACGCATGAATACTCAGCAGGAGAAGCGATGACGCGCAGAGGCATCATCCTCGCCGGCGGCTCCGGCACCCGACTGCACCCGCTGACGCTCTCGCTCAGCAAGCAACTGTTGCCGGTGTACGACAAGCCCATGATCTACTACCCGCTGTCGGTGCTCATGATGGCAGGTATCCGCGAGATCCTGGTCATCACCACACCGCGGGACGAGCCTGCCTTCCGTGCCCTGCTCGGCAACGGCAGCCAATGGGGTATTACGCTGGACTACGCCGTACAGCCGGAGCCGGGCGGCTTGGCGCAGGCGTTTATCATCGGCCGCGATTTCATCGACGGGCAGCCGAGCTGCCTGATTCTCGGCGACAACATCTTTTACGGTCATGGGCTCATCAACAGCCTGAAGGCCGCCGCCGCCCGCGATGACGGCGCAACGGTATTCGGCTACTGGGTACGGGACCCGGAGCGCTACGGCGTCGCCGAGTTCGCCGCGGACGGCAGCGTCATCGGCCTCGAGGAAAAGCCCGCGAGGCCCAAGTCCAACTACGCCGTCACCGGCATCTATTTCTACGACGAGCAAGCCTGCGGCCTGGCGGCGGAGCTGGCGCCGTCCCCCCGCGGTGAGCTCGAGATCACGGACCTGAACCGCCGCTATCTGGAGCAGGGCACGCTCCGCCTGGAGCGCCTCGGCCGCGGCATCGCCTGGCTCGACACCGGCACGCACGAGTCTTTGATCCAGGCCGCCAACTTCATCGAGACCATCGAGCAGCGCCAAGGGCTCAAGGTGTGCTCACCCGAGGAAGTCGCCTACCAGCACCGCTGGATCGACGCCGACGAGCTCATGGCCATCGCCGAGCCGCTGCGAAAGAGCGGTTATGGCGAATACCTGCTGAGCCTGCTGCATCGTGAGCAGGAGCCATGAGCACGCCCTGTGGGAGCATCCTCTGGCCGCGACGCCGGCCGCGCCGCCCTGTCGCGGCAGGGATGCCGCTCCCACAGCGCATCCTCGAATTGAACCTCATTGAGCCGCCGCACCTGACATGAACGTCACACCCACCGACTTGCCGGATGTCCTGCTCATCGAGCCAAAGATTCACGGCGACCACCGCGGCTGGTTCGTCGAGAGCTGGCAGCGCGAGCGCTACCGCGAGGCGGGCATCGACGCCGACTTCGTGCAGGACAACCAGTCCTTCTCCGCGCGCGGCATCCTGCGCGGGCTGCACATACAGAATCCCCATGGGCAGGGTAAGCTGGTGCAGGTGATCCAGGGCGAGGTCTTCGACGTCGCCGTCGACGTGCGCCGCAGCTCACCCCATTTCGGACGCTGGGCCGGCGCCTACCTCACGGGCGAGAACAAGCACCAGCTCTGGGTCCCGACGGGCTTCCTGCACGGGTTTCTCGTGCTGTCCGAGACGGCGCTGTTCAGCTACAAATGCACGGACCTGTATCATCCGGAAACCCAGTTCGCCGTGCGCTGGGATGACCCGGACATCGGCATCGACTGGCCCTGGCACGGCGAGCCGCAGCTCTCCGACAAAGACCGCGAAGCCCCCTTTCTGCGGGACATCCCGCGCGAGCGGCTCCCGGGCTGACCCGACGCATCCCGCAAAAGAGCGATGGACCCACCGCAGCTGACATCCATACCGAGGGGCTGGCGCCGCGTGCCCCGCATCGAGCCGGGCACGCGGCGAGCCGGCTGAAAGCCGGCGCTCCCGGTCGGCGCTCCCAGTCGGCACCCCCAGTCTGCGCAGCGTCGGCAACGCGCAGCGTGCCCGTCAGCAGCGGCGCCGAGACTGCCCGCCGACGTTTGTACAACAGCCGGCGTCGGGAAACCGCCCAATGTCTGAACAGGCCCGGCTCCGCCCGATTTTTGGGCAGAATGCCCAATAAATCGGTATCTCCCTAAGCAACGGCAGCCCAAAACCCAGCCGGAACCCGTGATGTCCGAGCAGATCGACCCCCAGAGACCAATCTACGTCGCCGGCCACCGCGGCATGGTGGGCGCCGCCTTGGTACGTGCACTGCGCGCGGCGGGCCACCAGAACATCCTCACCCGCACCCACGCCGAGCTCGATCTCACCAATCAGGCGGCCGTCGCGAACTTCTTTGCGGCAGCGCGCCCGGCGCAGGTCTATCTCGCGGCCGCCAAGGTCGGCGGCATCCACGCCAACGACACCTACCCCGCAGACTTCATCTATGACAACCTGATGATCGAGGCCAACGTCATCCACGCCGCCTGGCAGCAGGGCGTGGAGCGGCTGTTGTTCCTCGGCAGCTCCTGCATCTATCCCAGGCTCGCCGAGCAGCCCATGCGCGAAGACGCCCTGCTCACGGCCCCGCTCGAGCCCACCAACGAGCCCTACGCCATTGCCAAGATTGCCGGCATCAAGCTCTGCGAGTCCTACAACCGCCAGCATGGCACGGACTTCCGCAGCGTCATGCCAACCAATCTATACGGCCCGGGGGACAACTTCGACCTGGCCAACAGCCATGTCATCCCAGCCCTGATCCGCAAATTCCACGAGGCCAAAGCCGCCGGCGCCGATCACGTCATTGTTTGGGGCAGCGGCAAGCCGCGGCGGGAATTCCTGCACGTGGATGATATGGCCGCCGCCTGTCTGCACGTGATGAGCCTGGACGCAGATGCCTACCAGGCCCACACGCAGCCGCGCCTGTCGCACATCAACGTCGGCACCGGTGTAGACGTGACCATCGCCCAGCTCGCAGAACTGGTGGGTGAGGTGGTTGGCTTTACCGGCGAGATCCGCCTGGACCCGACCAAGCCCGACGGCGCACCCCGAAAGCTCCTGGACGTGAGCAGACTCAGGGCCCTCGGCTGGGAGGCCCGGATTGGGCTCCGCGAAGGCTTGGTCCAGGCCTATGACTGGTTCTTGGCCCACCAACCCGAGCTGCGCACCTGATCCGATGGCGAACAATCAGCGCAAAGCCGCTGCAGCTTTCGGGTGGACCAGCGAAGCGCAGTCCACCAACCGGCCTAACAGCGGCGTCGGTGGATTTCGCTGCGCGCATCCACCCCAAAGACTTGGACCGTCCCGTCGGCCTGATCGCGGTAGGGATGCCGCTCCCACACAGCACCGGCACACTGTGGGAGCGGCATCCCTGCCGCGACTGGCTTCCAGCGCACCGCCAACACCCATCGCGGCCAGAGGCCGCTCCCACACAGCGCCGGCACACTGTGGGAGCGGCATCCCTGCCGCGACAGACTTCCAGAGCATCGCCACACCAATCGCGGCCAGAGGCCGCTCCCACACACCGCCGGCACACTGTGGGAGCGGCATCC
>NZ_JAIFKJ010000578.1 GCF_019695415.1 Thiohalocapsa sp. | reverse complement strand
CTGGTTTGCGGTCGGCACGGTGGCCGGCTTCGGGGGCGGCCGTCGACTCGTGCCGGCGTCCTTCACGACGGCAAGCTCGCGCCAGCGACCCTACACAGCCATGCGCACACCCATCGTCATGCTCACCTGCATCTGCATGCGCCCGGGGTGGATGGCGAGGCTGCGCATGCGGGGGCAGCGCCGCTGCACCCTGATCATCATGTGGGGGAGTGAGGGCCGGATAGGCTATGCTCCCGCGTTGCCGCCGGCCTCGCAGCGCCCATGGAGCCCCAGATGCAGCGTGTCACCATCACCCTCGACGACCACTTGAACGACGCCTTCGAGCGCTTCCGTGGAGAGCACGGCTACGCCAATCGCTCCGAGGCCATCCGCGACCTGATTCGCGAGCGTCTCCAGGCCGAGCGCCTGCACCGGGAGCCCACCGGCCACTGCATCGCCACCCTCAGCTACGTCTACAATCACCACGAGCGCGAGCTGGCGAGCCGGCTCACCCGCGCCCATCACCACCACCACGACCTGGCCGTGTCCACGCTGCACGTGCATTTGGACCACGACCACTGCATGGAGACCGTTGTGCTGCGCGGTGCCACGGATCGGGTCCGTGCCTTCGCCGACGCCGTCATCGCCCAACCCGGCGTGCGCCATGGCCGTCTCTCGGTGCTGCCGGTGCGTGTCGCTGAAGAAGCCCACGACCATGGCGATGACGGCGGGGCCGAGCGTCATCTGCATCTAGAGCCTCTTCCCTGAAGCGCGATCCACTCCCGCCATACCGCGCTGCGTGTGCACACATGCGCACACAGTTAGGGTGCGCACGCGGTCATGGCGCACGAGACGGGCGCAGAGGCGGTCACTGGGCGATGTCGGCGTCGGCGTCAATGAGGATGAAACAGGTGCTTAGGGCCAAAGCCATGCTGATTCGTCGTGAGATTACCCGAGCTGCTGTCGCTGGCTTTCTGGCCGTCGCCGCTGCGGCATACCCCTCGAGTGATCAGTCGCCTATGTCCGAGACACTGACCTGGCAGTGGCAATCGGGTGATTGCTACGGCACGCCTGGGGCGGTACTTCAAGATCAATGGGTGGACGCCGCCCCCGGCACTAGGCTTTGTGTCGTTCCGCCGAGCTACCTGTGCACCCAGCCCAGCGGTCCTCCCCTAAGATGGTATGTGGACGTTGTGATAGACGGGGAGATGTTTCCCGGGACAGCCGACCCGGATACCGAGCATTGCGTCACGACGGAGGCAAGCCCTGTCACGGTCCACAGCAGCACCTACTGCACGACCCATCCGAGTCGCTACGACGGGTCCATCCGGTTTGAGCCGGAAGTCCGGGACGCCATCGTCGCGGATCGTGCCGGCCACCCAGATCCTCGCTGACTCCGCAGCTTGGTCCGCATTCGGCAGCTTGCGGCCCTCGGTCAAGCCCCCTGGCGCGTGATGCCTACAGAAGCTCAGCTTATGTCTTTGTTTTCGAATGGATAACGTAGAACCGGCCCTTGACGCCGGTCATCGAAAGCGCCCGCCTGTCTCAGCGATCCTGTTGCTATTGACAATTCGCATGTCCGACCAGCGCGCTCGGGGAATATAAGCTGCTTCTAATGCAAGGAGCAGCCCGTGCCGGCCTGGGGCGCACGTCTCCGCTGGGCCAGGGGCCTGTGACGCCTGAGGTGTCGTGGTCAGCGCGCGACCGCAGGGGCAGCGGTGCGCCTGAGCGAGGATGGGCGGCAGCGGATCCGGCCGATTGGCGGTGATCCGGCGCGCCTGCTGGGATCACTCCAACAACGACGGAAGAGCGAAGCATGCTTGACAGCACCATGATCGAGCTGTCGCGTTGGCAGTTTGCGGCCACCGCGATGTATCACTTCCTGTTCGTGCCGCTGACGCTGGGCCTCTCCTGGATGCTGGTCATCATGGAGAGCGTCTATGTCATGACGGGGCGCGAAATCTATAAGGACATGACCAAGTTCTGGGGCAAGTTGTTCGGCATCAACTTCGCCCTGGGGGTCACCACCGGTCTCACCATGGAGTTCCAGTTCGGCACGAACTGGTCCTACTACTCCCACTACGTCGGCGACGTCTTCGGCGCGCCGCTCGCCATCGAAGGGCTGATGGCGTTCTTTTTGGAGTCCACCTTCATCGGGCTCTTCTTCCTGGGCTGGGAGCGGCTCACCAGGCGCCAGCACCTGATGGTGACCTTCCTGACGGCCATCGGCTCCAACCTGTCGGCCATGTGGATTCTCATCGCGAACGGCTGGATGCAGTACCCGGTGGGTGCGGAGTTCAGTTACGAGACCATGCGCATGGAGATGCAGAGCTTCTATGAGGTGATGTTCAACCCGGTGGCGCAGGTCAAGTTCGTGCACACGGTGGCCGCGGGCTATGTGACAGCCGCGATGTTCGTCGCCGGCATCAGCGCTTGGTACATGCTGAAGGGGCGGGACCTGGCCTTCGCGAAGCGCTCCTTCTCCGTGGCCATGGGCTTCGGGCTCGCGTCCATCCTGTCCGTGATCCTGCTCGGCGACGAGTCCGGCTACGAGGTGGGCGACGTGCAGAAGGTCAAGCTCGCCGCCATCGAGGCCGAGTGGCACACGGCCGAGGCGCCTGCAGGCTTCACCCTCTTCGGACTGCCGAGCAACGAGGATGAGGAGACACACATGGCGATCAAGGTCCCCTGGGCGCTCGGCCTCATCGCCACCCGCTCACTCGATGAGGAAGTCGTCGGCCTCAAGGATCTGATGCGCGAGCACGAGGTGCGCATCCGCTCCGGCATGATCGCGTACGAGTACCTGCAGCGGCTGCGCAACGGCGAGGACAATGCCCACAACCGTGGCACCTTTGAGGACCATATGGACGACCTCGGCTATGGACTGCTGCTCAAGAAGTACACCGACAACCCCGCCGAGGCCACGGAGGAGCAGATCCAGATGGCGGTGAAGGACTCCATCCCGGAGGTGGCGCCGCTGTTCTGGAGTTTCCGGGTCATGGTGGCTGCAGGCTTCTGGATGCTGCTCTTGTTCGTGCTCGGGTTTTATTTCAACGCCACGCGCAAGATCCAGGACAAGCGCTGGCTGCTGCGCGCCTTCCTGTACAGCATCCCGGTGCCCTGGATCGCCGCCGAGACCGGCTGGTTCGTCGCCGAGTTCGGCCGCCAGCCCTGGGCCATCGGTGAGGTGCTGCCGACCTCAGTTGCTGCCTCCTCGCTCACCGCGAACGACATCATGATCAGCCTCACCGGCTTCATCGTCTTCTACACGGCGCTGTTCATCATCGAGATGTTCCTGATGTTCAAGTTCGCGCGGCTTGGCCCGAGC
>NZ_JAIFKJ010000564.1 GCF_019695415.1 Thiohalocapsa sp. | reverse complement strand
CGCCCTGCCCGAGGACGCCCAGCGGCGCATCGCCGAGGCCGACGAGGCGACGCTGCTGGCGTGGTCGGAGCGGGTGCTGAGCGCGAGCCGACTGGAGGATGTGCTGCATTGACGGCGCAACGCTGGGGCGCAGCACGGACAGACGCCCAATCCGAATCAGACGCCGACGCACCTGCGCGGAACGTTGAGCGACCCCCGACGGCGTGCAGCCGCCACTTCAACAAATGCAGAATCAGCGGCTCAAGAATGGGTTCTCAATCTGATCAGGCGGCGGCCCGGAAGACATCGGCCGCGCCTGTGTTGGGAGAACCAAATCCGGAGTAGTGCGCTTTCGGCGGCGCGGGCGCTTGGCGTGGTCGGCCAATGTCTGAGTCGGATACAGAAAGATCGAGAGCGCAAAGGCAAAGGCCACCTGGTTGGCTGGTGTGTAGAGGTTATAGTCCATAAGCTCGTGGATCCCCAGAAGCAAAACGCCGATGCCGCAGCCGATCTGGACATAGACAATTCTCGCCTCATGCGGCGCGCTCAAGACGCGGCGCCATTGCCAGAAGTAGACCACGATGACGAGCGCGACGAGCAAAAGCCCAGCGGCGCCCAGGTCGAATAGCCACTCGAGGTAGTCGTTGTGGGCCCGGTTGATGAAGGCCCATCCCAGTTCGAGTGGCTGGTACGCAGGAAAGGCGAACGGAAAGGCACCCGGACCGGCGCCGACGGGGAACATCGCACCGATACCAAGCATGGTGTCGTTGAAGATCTGCCAGCGGGCGTCGCTTTCCAGGCCGGCGGCCGAGAAGCGATCGAGCACCGGCGCAAGCCCGATGCTAACCCCCGCGGCGACAGCCAGGGCAAGAATCACACCCGCAGGGCCAAGTGCGCTCTTCTGGCCAACCTGCCGAGCAAAAACGGCTGTCGTGAGCAGGATACCGAGAATCGTCAGCGCGATACCGGTGCGGGAGCGGGTAAAGACGACACCGACGATCAGTAGCAAGGCGACTGCAGCATACAGGATGACCTTGTTCCCAGATCGCGAGCCTAGCTTAACTGCGCTGCGCTTAATCGCTTTGCCCTTGTAGTCGTGCGAGTCGAGGCGGCTCAGCGCATAAAAAAGCAGGGCCAGGGTCACGGGCAGAACCATCTCGATGAGGCCCGCCAAATGATTGCGGTTGGCGTATGTACCCACTGCAGACAGCCGATGCGCCCCTTCTACGGTGAGCGGTGTACCGCCACCTTGGCCGGTGCCGTACTGCAGAAGCCCAAAGAGGGCTTGCAGCGCAGCGATGACGATAAGCACGCCGACGAGACCTTCCAGTTGCTTGGGCCTGAGCACCCGCACGCCGAGAAAAACGCTGATCGGTAGCACGATGGACAGGACGGCAGCGGCCGCTGCGCTCGGAACGAGGGCGAGCTTAGCGAACTCCGGATGCGTGGATACCGTCAGGTACGTGCTCGCTTCTCGATAGAGATCTCTCCCGGGCAGCCAGTCGGTGACGCCAGCCGGGAGCGGCATCAAGTAGAGCGCCGGCAGGACGCCCAGCAGCGCAATGGCCGTCGCCTGCAGCTTGCTGATGATGATGCGCTGCGGGGACCAGAGCGCGACGGTGAGGAGTGCCAACCCCAGCAGTTGGCTGACCAAGGCGGCGAGCGGGGTAGCGCCGGCCCGGAAGATGGGGGTGAACACCATCACGGCCAGCAGGAGGGCGAACGCAATGGCCGCCCGGGCTGTGGTGCCCTGCCCGCTCGAGGGACTGCTGGCTCGCAAGGTGGATGGTCTCCGGTGGACGGGGGTTCGCGCTGGAGCTTTGCGAGCGCTACGCCTTCTCTGGATCGGAGAAGAGGCGGCTGAACCAACCGCGACGCTGTTTTGCGCGCCGGCTGCCTGGCGCGTCTCCGCGCTGGGCCGGTGGTGGGACAATGTTGCCGGCGGGCTGGTCTTCGAGCACCGCCCGGGGCCGGTCCTCTACGAGACGCTGTGCCTCTTCGGCGCCGACCCACTGAGCCGCGGCATCACGCCCGGCAGAGAGGATAGGTGGGCGGAACTCGGGGTCATGTGAATCCGTCGCCAGGATATGTACGATGCCGTCGTCCAGCATGCGCTCACTCCAGTAGCGCGCCCGGCGGCCGAAATCTCCGGTCACGGCCCCCGCTGTCAGTTGGATCCAGGCACCGTCGGCGGCCGCGCTCAGAAACCAGTCGTAGTGGTCATCATCCAGCCAGGTGAGCCGCTCGGGGTGCGTGATAATGGGAATGTAGCCCGCAGCCAGGGTGTCGAACAACGTCTCGGCGAAACGCACCGGCACAGTGTGATGGGGCGGCTCGAACAGAAAGTACCGCGACCCGTGCAGCGTCGGATGGGTCCCGCGCCGCAACCCCATCAACAGCTCTGGAACGATCTGGATGTCCGCGCCGAAGGTCAGCTCCAAGGGTATTCCGGCCTCGACCACCGCGTTGCGGAAGGCCTCGACAGCAGCGCGGATATTCTCTGTGGCATTCTCGTAGAGTCCCGGATAGATGTGCGGCGTACAGGCGGTGACCTCGATATCGTCCTCCGCCGCAACACGGGCCATCGCCAGCGCGGTCGCAAGGTCATGCGCTCCGTCGTCGATGCCGTGCAACATGTGGCAGTGTAGGTCGATCACAGGTTGGTCTCCAGAAACTGCGGGGCCTCAACCCAATCGAGGCAGACCGTCAAAATGCCCTTCGCAGACGGCGGCCGCAAGCGGAATTTGCGTCAGAGGCTTGTCGGCGGCCCTTGTCGGCGATGGCAGCTGTATGCAGCGGAACTCGGCCTGGGGCCGCGGCTTGGCGGCAAATGCCGCTGGTGAGGCGGAGACTGGGGGCGCGATGGAAGGCGTTCGATTCTGCGCGACTGCCCGCCAGTCCTGTCGCTCCCGCGGGAATTTTACGCGAGTCACTCTGAACACGGCGATTCGACGGCTCGGTTGGCCGATTGTCCGGTATCCGTTGGACTCCAGCCTGAACCGATGTGCTGTTGGTTGCGAGCTTGGTCCCGGTGGGGCATGATTCAAGGTTTAATGCCGCCCTGTCGGTTCACAGATGATGCATGTAAGGTCTTTGTTTTTCTCGGTCTGCATTCCCGCGGCCATCCTCGCGGGCTGCGCGGGCGGGTCTGTGGTTCCCGACGCCCGGCCGCTGCCTGGCACTGGGCCGACCCACCTCGGCGCAAGCGGCGCGGCACGGTCGGGGGCGCCCGTCTCCGCGATGGTCGGCGTTCCCAGCGACCCCGGCGTAGCTACCAACCACCGCATCACCCCCGGGGATGTGCTGGCAACCCAGGTCTTACATGCCGATGAGCCGAGCAC
>NZ_JAIFKJ010000071.1 GCF_019695415.1 Thiohalocapsa sp. | reverse complement strand
GGGGGGGGGGGCGCTGGTGGTGCTGTGGATCAACCCACTGTGGAAGCGCGATTCGGGCATGCCGTAGACGGGGCTCGGCATTGCCCCCGCCACGCTCGAGACGCGGCTCGAGGACGACGACTGCCGCAAGGTCTGGGAGGCCGTGCCCGGCGAGGACAGGGTGGAGGTCGATGCAGCCGCGGTGGTGGAGCCCGCCGAATGAGCGCGTCAGATCAGGCGGTCGCTGCCGGCACCGACGACACCGGCAAGGCCAAGCGCGGCTGGCCGAATCCGCTCAAGCTGGGACTCTCCGCCCAGGTCATCATCGGCCTGGTGCTCGGCATCGCCTCCGGGCTCTTCTTCGGCGAGCGCATCGTCGTCGTGGAACCGCTGGGCTCGATCTTCATCGGGCTGCTGCAGATGACGGTGATCCCGTACATCGTGGTCTCGCTGATCGCCGCCGTCGGGCGGCTGGAGATGGCGCAGATTCGCCTGCTGGCGATTAAGGGCGGCGGCCTGATTCTGGCCTTTTGGCTGCTGATCCTGATCGCCGTGGCGCTGATCCCCATCGGCTATCCGGACTGGGAGTCGGCGTCCTTCTACAGCACCAGCTTGCTCGTGGAGCCGGAGCCGACGGACTTTCTGGCGCTCTACATTCCCGCGAACCCGTTCCAATCGCTATCCGATGGGGTCATCCCGGCCATCGTGCTGTTCGCCATCGCCGTGGGCTTGGCCACCTCGCTGTTGGAGAACAAGCTGGTGGTGGTGCACTTTCTGGACCAGCTTACCCACGCGCTGATGCTGATCGCCCAGTTCGTCGCCCGGCTCGCGCCCATCGGCGTGTTCTCGCTCACCGCCACCGCCGCCGGCACCATGGGTATCGAGGAGTTCGGGCGGGTGCAGGTGTACATCGCCACCTACGTGGCCGTGGCGCTGCTGCTGAGCTTCTGGGTGGTGCCGGGGCTGGTCTCGGCGCTGACGTCGGTGGGCTTCAAAGAGACCATCGTCACCACCAAGGACGCGCTGGTGACGGCGTTCGCCACCGGCTCGCTGCTCATCGTGCTGCCGCTTTTGGCCGAGTCCACCAAGGACATCCTCGCGCGCTATGGTGTCGACCGTGAGCAGTCGAGCGGCGTCGTCGACGTGGTGACGCCCATCAACTTCAATATCCCGAACCTGGGCAAGCTCATCGCATTGTCCTTCGTGCTGTTCGCGGGCTGGTTCTCCGGCAGTGAGGTGCCGTTGAGCGAGTATCCGAACTTTCTGGTCTCGGGGTTGTTCAGCTTCTTCGGTGAGGTGGTCATTGCACTGCCGTTCCTGCTGGACCTGATGCGCATCCCGGCGGACATGTTCAACCTGTTCATCACCGTCGACGTCTTCACGGGGCGCTTCGGCACACTGTTGGCCGGCGTGCACACGGTGGCCCTGTCGATCCTGGTCACCGCCGCCGTCGCCGGGGTGTTGAAGGTGCGCTGGGCTAGGCTCGGTCTCTTCCTGGGTGGTTCCGCGGTGCTGTTGATCGGCTCGCTGATCGCGATCAACCTGTTTTTCACCTACTTCGTCGAGAACCGCTACACCAAGGACGAGGCCCTCGCGGCCATGACCTTCCGCGAGGAACCCTGGGGGCGCACCACCGTGTTCAGCGAGTTCACGGACCCGGCACCGGAGCCGGACCCCATCGATCCGGAGGTCTCGGCCCTCGATCGCATCAAGGAGCGTGACGTGCTGCGCGCCTGCTACGTCGGCGACCTGCTGCCGCAGTCGTACTTTAACCAGTCCGGCGAGCTGGTGGGCTACGACATCGAGCTGATGCACCGGCTCGCCGCCGACCTGGACGTCGAGCTGCACCTGATCCCCATCGAGCGTATCCGCTTCGCCGAGCACCTGGAGACGGGCCATTGCGACCTGATCGCAACCGGGCTCACCATCACCGCGGAGCGCGCCCGCCAGGTGGCCTTTTCGACGCCCTACATCAGCGACGGCCTGTCCGTGGTGGTGCAGGACGCCGATCGCAAACGCTTCGGCAGCGTCGAGCAGCTGCGAGAAGACCCGGAGCTGAGGATCGCCGTGTTGGAGGGGCTGTCCCTCTACGAGGACCTGATCAAGGCCGGCGTGCCTAACGCCGAGATCGTGCGCATCGAGACCCTGAACGACTACTTCTTCCAGAGCGCCGACACCGAGCCCGCCGACGCCCTGGTGACCCTGGCCATGATCGGCGCCGCCAACACGCTGCTGTATCCGAGCTACTCCGTGGTCGTGCCCAAGCCGGTGGTCAAGGTGCCGGTGGCCTTTGCGCTGCCGCGGGAAGACGTGGTGATGCTCGCCTACGTCAACAACTGGTTGCTGCTGGAGGAACAGTCCGGCTGGCTCAAGACGCTGTACGACCACTGGGTGTTGGGCGAGTCCCTCCAGGCGGGCGGCGAGCGCTGGTCCGTGATCAAGGACGTGCTGGGCTGGGTGGACTGAGCCGTTCCAATCCGAAGCACCCTGCAGATTGCCTGGAACCAGCGCGGGAGCCCGGGCACCGGGCCCGAAGGACGGCGACCGTAACCGACGGATAGGAAACACGAGCCCCGGGCGCCCAGCTCGACCAGAGCCACTCGAGCCAGGCAGAAACCCTGTTCTCGGCGGGCTTGCCCCAGCGCGACCAGGCACTTGGTTTCAGTGCCATGGAGACCCAGCACCGCAAACAGCGCCATCCCCTGCTGGAACTGATTTGGTCCAACTCGGAAGCACGACCGCACCAAGTAGTGGCGTCGTTTGGCCTATGTCACGCATCCTCGCTGAAGCGGCGTTCCAAGCCCAAACGCTGCGTCGATAAGAAAACTGTCGTCTATTGCTCGGCACCGTCCAGTTCTGGCGACCAAGCGCCCGAGCTGGTGCAGGCCTTGGAGATTGGCGGAGGGTACTGGAAAGCGCCTCCGGGTGGTCAGGGTGTTTTCCGATGTTTGGTGTGAGCCCCGCAACCGTCCCCGCTGCACCAACGCATTGCTGATCGGAAAGGCTGGCGCGTTCCACGCTGGCGGTCCGGCCTGCATCGGTCCAGGACCACGGTCCCGCGCGGAATCCGACGGCGGGCAATACTCGACGGACACGCCGATTCGGGATGCGTAGACTTGCTGCAGCCGCCTTCGTCCGTCGACCGGTGCTCTGCCCGGCGCTACCCGTCCCACCGCGCGCAAACCCTACGGACGACGGCCGAATAGGCCGCGGAACAGCATCTTGGAGGTCCGATGTCCCTTGCCCATTTTCCCCTTGCCATGCTCGCGCCCGCCCTTGCCTGCGCCGTCGCCATCGCCGCAACGTCCTGTTGGCCGGCGCTGGGGCCCCAACCGCCGGCG
>NZ_JAIFKJ010000332.1 GCF_019695415.1 Thiohalocapsa sp. | reverse complement strand
GGTCGCTATTCTGATTCGTGTCGTCGTCGCTTTCCCACGCCGCGCGTCGGAACGCCCTCTGCAAAGCTGTGCTTTGATCGCGTCATGCTTTGATCTGTGATCTCGCGCCGGCTTGCGGTTTCAGGGTTTGCGCTCGGCACTGACTCCGGGCTTTGCTGTCGCGCCATCCCCTCGGCCGAACTGCGCCAGCGCATCGCGCAGTGGCTGCGGCAGGCCGCGGCGTTCATCTGCACCCAGGCCGACATGGACCGAGCGGGCGGTGGCCGCGCGCTCGCCGGTGTCTGCGAGGAAGCGATACTCGATGGTGAAAGCCGACTCGCCGATGTCGGCGACGCGGAGCTGGATGGTGACCTCGTCGCCGTGGCGCAGGGGGCGGCGGTAATCGGCCGCGGCGTGCACCAGCGGCAGCCGCAGCTCGCCTTTGCGGAGCATGGCGTCCAGCGGGAAGCCGAGGTGCGCCATCCAGGCCTCATACGCGTCGTGGGCGTGACGGAACAGGTGGGCGAAGAAGAGCACGCCAGCGGCGTCGGTGTCGTGCAAGGCGACCCGGAAGCGGAGCTCGAAGGCGGGGGTGGACATAACGCCGAGTCTAACCCAGCGTGCGGAGTCATCAAGCCGGCGACATCTCACCATCCATGCCCAGCGCCGCCGCGAGCACCGCATTGGGCGCCTCCAGCAGCAGGTTGTGGCCGGCATCCGGGACGACGCGTAGGTCAGTCGCAGGGCGCTGGTGAGCCACGCGCTCGCCGATGGCGACGAACTTGTCGTCGGCTCTGCCGGCGAGCCAGCAGAGCCGCCCCGGCCAGTGCGCGAGTGCGGCCCAGGTGTCCGGCATCTCGGCGAGGCCGAAGCAGCCGAGGCTGGCGGCGAGGCCTTCTGCGCGCTGCGCGAGGCGGCCTTGGCGCTGTGTCGCGAGCACCGCCGCCGGGAGCTTGGCCTGGCTCGCGAACAGCGGCTGACGCTCCCAGGCATCGACGAAAGCGCCAAGGCCCTGGGCGGTCAGCAGCTCGATCCAGCGCCGGTCCACAGCCCGGCGACCTTGGCGCTGCGCGGTGTTGAAGAGCCCTGGATGGGCGGAGATGATGGTGGCGGCGTCGAAGCGCTCCGGTGCTGCCGCCAGCAGGCACAGCGCGATGCGCCCGCCGAGGGAGTAGCCGACCAGCTGCTCGATGCCCGCGGGCAGTGCCGCCAGCAAACGCTCGATCTCGGCCGCGAAGTCGCCGCTTGGGTCTGGACTGCCGCCGTGTCCTGGCAGATCCGGCGCCAGAGCTGCCGGGGCGTTCGCGGGCCAGATGTCCCAGTCCGCGCCGCTGCCGGTGAAGCCGTGCAGGAGCACAGTGGTGGGCGCCCGTGCGGCATCGCCGAAGCGGCGGCAGGCATAGTCGGGGAGCAGGTCCAGCCGGGGGGAGTCGCTCATGCGCTCGGACTCGCGCTCGGGTCGTCAAAGGGCAGGAACCCGCTTCCGGCCGTATCCGGCAGCCGCAACCAGCCTTGCTCGATGGAAGGGGGTGCGCCGAGATCCGCCGACAGCCAGTCGGCCGTCGCGAGCCCATGAGCAAGTGGGCTCCCCGTGGCAGCAGCGAGCTGAGCCGTCACCCAAAGCCCGGCGGCGGACTCCACCAAGCTGGTGACCACCACTTCGAGGCCTGCTGCCCGGGCCTGCTCAGCGATCCGCAGGGTCCGGCGCAGCCCACCCACGACACCCGGCTTCAGCACCAAGCGCCGCACAGGCAGCCGGCGCGGGTCGAGATGCTTGCGACCGACCAGTGACTCGTCCAGCGCCAGGCTGAAGGGCGCTGCGGCCTGCAAGTCTGAAAGCATTGCATCGTCCGCTGTCGCGATGGGCTCTTCGATGCAGTCGATGGGCAGTCCGTCGAGGCGCTCGATCCAAAGAGCGGCGGTCGACGCATCCCAGGCGCCGTTGGCATCGAGACGCAGCGTCGCACCCGGCGGCAACAGCGCCGCAACGGCTTCGATGCGCGGTAGCTCGATGTCCATGGGCGCCGCACCGACCTTGAGCTTGAGCACCCGGAACCCTGCGGCGAGGGCCTGCTGCACAGCGCTCGGCTCCAACGCAGCGGCGCCTCCGAGCGCAGCGTTGACGGCGATCCGGTCAACCGCATCGGCACATAAGAGCCGCCTGAGCGATAGACCAAGGGCCCGCGCCCTTCGGTCCAACAGCGCCGCCTCCAGCGCACAGTCGGCGGCAGGGGTGTCGCTGACTTCGACGTCCAGCGCCGCGAGCAGGTCATCAACGGCTTCGCATCCGGATGAGCTGCAGCGCAGGAGCTGCGCCTTGGCCTGCGCAGCCGTCTCGGTGCCCGCAGCCGGCAGCGGTGCGCAGTCGCCGAAGCCCGCGACACCCTCGTATTGCGCACGCACCAGCCAGCCGGCGCGGGCGTCCAGTACACCACGAGCAGTGCGCCAGAGACGGCGCAGCGGCAACCTGTAGGGTGTGACCTGAAGATGCAGGGACAAGTAGCCGATGCCTTGCCGGTGTCGGCTTGTCAGCCGAACAGCCACTCCAGTGCCAGCCCGAGCGCATAGAGCCCTACCAACAGCGTTTGGTACTGAGCGGTGCGGGCCAGAAGCAGATTCAGCGCAAGCCCGTCGCTGGAGTAGAGCTGCCGGATCAACCGCACCGCCGCAGGCAGGGCCAACAACACCGGCCAGGTCCAGCCGGGCAGGCTGCCGATGAGCATCAGCGGCACGGGCGCCAGCAGCAGGACAGCATAGACCATGCGCGCCGCCGGGCGGCCGAGCACGTGACACAGGGTGCGCCGACCCGCAGCCCGGTCGGTATCGAAGTCCCGGTAGTTGTTGAGCAGCAGTACCGCCGCCGCGGGCAGACCCAGTGCAATGCCGAGACTGATGGCACCGGCGGAGAGTGTGAGGGTCTGCAAGTAGTAGCTGCCGGCCACGGCGGCGATGCCGAAGAAGCAGAGCACGTACAGCTCGCCGTAGGGACCATATGCGATGGGCTTGGGGCCCCCGGTGTAGGCATAGCCGGCGGCAATGGCGGCGAGCCCGAGCAGCAGGATGGGCCAGCCGCCGCGGAGCACCAGCAGCAGACCCAACATAAAGCTGACGAGGAAAGCGATATGGGCGGCACGCTTCACCTGCGCGCTGGTAAACCAGCCTTGGGCCGAGGCCCGCGGCGGCCCAAGGCGATCGCCGGTGACGGTGCCGCGCTCGCAATCGGAGGCGACGTTGGGCAGGCTGGGGCCGATAGGGATGCCGGCGGCGGGGGGAGGAGTAGGAATGGGGGGACACGGGCGGGGGGCGCCGCGGGCAGTGCCAATGAGGGGGATGCGTTGCCG
>NZ_JAIFKJ010000014.1 GCF_019695415.1 Thiohalocapsa sp. | reverse complement strand
GTCGTCGCGCGTGACCCGCGTGGGGACGGAGACGTCGTGAAACACGGCTGCAGGTGAGCTGAGTTCGGCCTGGGTGTTGGTGGGGGTGGGCGCGAGGATACGGGCCACAGGGACCAAGCGATTGCGGGGGCCGATGATGTTGACGACCTGCTCGGAGGCGAACTCGCCGTCCTGGTAGAGGTCCTTGAGCTTGGTCAACTGCGAGCCGGTCCCGAAGAGCACCTCGAGGTGTTCCTGGGTGACGTGGATGTGTCTGGCGGAGACGTTGACCACGAGCGGGTTGGGCCCACCGTTGTGGCTGGTGGGTCGAAACGTCTGGCCGATCGCGCCCCACTGGGAGCGAAGGACCTGGCGGACGAGCTGCTCGACCTGCTGGCGATCCAGCGACTGGGTGGTCGCAATCATGTCAGAAGCCTCCGAGGTCACGGACGACGGGCCGTTACAATCATAACTTTTCGCAGTCTCTCATATTCCTTCACCGAAAGCAATGCAATCTAGCAAAATCTTCCACGCCTTCGGAAAAAAGTTATTGCAATTAAGTTGCAGTGACATATTGACAGCGTCCTCCCAGCCATTATCGTGGGCGATGTCTTGCAACTGCGTTTCAGTTGCACTCATCGGCCGCTGCCCCGCCCCGATCGATGAGGCCAAGGGAGGCTGACACTTTTTGCCCGCGGGGTCACTGGAGAATCGTTTTGCAGTTCAATCGTCTGTTCACCGTCGCGGCCGCCCTGTTGCTGGCCGCTGGACATGCCCGGGCCGGCATCGAGGTCCTGCAGCCCGATGAAGCGTGCAGCCAAGATACGTTTGTCTACGAGTTTTTGCCCACAACCCCGTAAGCGTTCCATGAACCGCGTCTTCTGGTGGGCGGGTGGGGTTGTCATGCTTGTGGCATGAATCACCGAAGCGATAGGAGGCGGCGAGCGCGACGGGTGCGTCGTTCGGCTGAGCAGTGGTCGGAGTTGATCGAAGCGCAATCGACGTCGGGCCGATCGATCGCGGCGTTCTGTCGGGAACGCGGTCTGTCGGCGAACAGTTTCTACCGCTGGCGTCGTCGGCTTGAAGCGTCGGCATCGGCGGGATCGCAGCGGCGTGCGTTTGTCCGGTTGCGGATGTCGGGGGCTGGCCAAGCGGCCACTCGACGTTGGGCCGAGGCGGGGGGGTCTGATCGCGATATGGTGGTGGTGCGGTTCGTCGATGGCGTGGAACTCGAAGTCAGCGGCGACCGCCTGGGCGAAGTGCTGGCGTGGCTGCGTGCAGGTTCGATTGGGGGCCTGGCGTGATGCTGGCGTTCAGTGATGCGACACCGATCTATCTGTTCACCTGGCCGACGGACATGCGCAAGAGCTTCAATGGACTGTCGGGTCTGATCGAGCAGCACTTGGGCGCATCGTCGGTGACCGATGGCTCGCTGTTCGTGTTTATCAACCGCCGGCGTGATCGGATGAAGGTGATGGGCTTCGACGGCGACGGGCTTGCGATCTGGTACAAACGTCTCGAAGCAGGTCGCTACGAATTGCCGATGAACCCGATGGGCCGCGGCGACGTACGGATCGACGCCCGGCAACTGCGGCTGATCCTCGACGGCGTTGACCTGGGCAGCGTAAAACGACGCAAGCGGTACAGCCCGCCAAAGCCTTCACCCCTCCCGAGCGTCACGGATGACGATCGAGCAACTCACCGAACAATTGGAACAGCGCGACGCGTTGATCGCGGAACTGAGCGAGGCGGTGGACAAGCTGCGCGGAGAGCTTGAGTGGTGCAAGCGTCAGTTGTTCGGCCGCAAGTCCGAGCGTTACGAGGACCCGAATCAACCGAAGCTGTTCGATACCTCCGCATCGACGGTCCAGGACGCCACCGATGCGGATGAATCGGTGACGGTCCCGGTGGCCCCTCACGAGCGGCACTTCCGGGGGCGGAGGCGGGGCAAGCGTCAGCCGATCCCCGATCACCTGCGTCGCGAGCGGATCGTGCATGATCTGCCGGAGGACCAGCGGATCGACCCGGCGACGGGCGAACCCCTGCTGACGAAGATCGGCGAGGAGGTCAGCGAGAAGCTGGCGTTCCGGCCCGGCGAGGTGTACGTCGAGCGTCACGTCCGCATCAAGTACCGGCGCCGGGAGGAGAATCTGAACGCCCCCGAGAGCGAATCGGAAGTGGTGATCGCACCGCCCTCGGAAGCGGGCCTGGCCAAGAGCATCGCCGCCCCGAGTCTGCTGGCGGAGATCGCGGTGCGTAAATACGCCGACCACCTGCCGCTGGATCGGCTGGTGAAGATATTCGGCCGCCACGGCGTTGAACTGAGCAAAGCGTCGATGTGCCGCTGGATGCAGGCGATCGGCGAACTGGCCGCGCCCCTGCTGGCGCTGATGAAGCGGCGGATGCTCGAACACAGCGTGATCATCGGCCATGACGACACGCCGGTGCGACAGCAAGAGCCCGGCAGTGGTCGTTGCCGGACGTGCCGGTTCTGGACGGCGATGGGACAGGTGGGCACGGCGGGCCATTACGTGCTGTTCGATTACACGCAGAACCGATCCCGCGCCGGGCCCGAGCGGTGGTTCAGGGATGTGCACGATCAGCCGCTGTTCGTCGCAGGCGAACTGCAATGCGACGCCTACGCCGGCTACGGAACCAATTCCGGGGGCGGGGGCCCGGGCGGTCTGTTGGACCCGGAAGGTCCGTGGCGGATGGTCCATGTCGGCTGCTGGGCCCATGCCCGACGCAAGTTCCACGACGCGCGGCTCAACGCTCCGGGCCCGACCTGCGAAGCGCTGGCGATGATTCGCCAGTTGTATGCGATCGAAGCGAAGATCAAGGACGCTTCGGACGATGATCGCCGCGAGGTACGCCAGATGCAGGCGAAGCCGAAGGTCGATGCGTTCTTCAACTGGTGCGCCGATCAGCAAGCCACAACGCTGCCCCGCAGCGCGATCGGCGAAGCCCTGACCTACGCCCTGAATCAGCAGACGTCATTACGCCGCTACCTCGACGCCGGCCATCGGCCGATCGATAACAACGCCACCGAACGAAGCCTCCGCGGCCTGGCCATCGGACGCAAGAATTGGCTGTTCGCCGGCAGCGAAGCCGGCGGACACGCCGCCGCTCGCCTGTTCAGCCTCATCGGCTCGGCCTGCCTCCACGGCGTCGAACCCCTGGCCTACCTCCACGACCTGGTCCGACGCCTGCCTGCCACCCCGATCAGCCAGGTCGACCAGTTTTTGCCCGACCGCTGGCCCGCGAACAACTGAAAACTCACCAGTTCGTGGAACGCTTACTGGAAACGAACGGAAATTGTGGCGTTGCCAATGGGGCCTTTCCAGCAGTTCCCG
>NZ_JAIFKJ010000595.1 GCF_019695415.1 Thiohalocapsa sp. | reverse complement strand
GAGCCCAAGCGTGGCCGTGGCCCCGATGTAGATGACCGTCAGCGCCCACAGCCCACCGAGCCCTGCCTGCTCCAGCCAGCGCAAAGGCAGCCAGTACAGACCCCAGAGCGTAGAGCCCGCGAGCATGACCGGGATGACGACGGCTTGGTTGGCAGTGTCGGCGGTGTTGCCGTCGGGCAGGGATACTGCGGTATCAGTAGGCCTCGGTGTCGGGCGCGGCATTCAGCGGAAGCGAGCAATTAAGGTCTATGTTGGGGAAATGCCGATCTGTTGGCGTTTCCCGCGCGGCGCAGGATGTCCCGCCATTTGTGATGACGCAAGTTGTTGAAAATGAAGAAGCCGGGAAACCGCCCTCTGTCTGCACAGGCCCGGCTCCGTCCGATTTTTGGGCAGGACGCACAATGAATCGGTGTCCACTTACTGGGCCGGCGGGTCGTACAGCAGCATAAGAGCGCACGGTCATCCGACCTGTGCTGTCGAAACGCGTTGCTCAGTCACCTGTGTGATCCAAACCCTGCGGGGTGTTGCGTCATCGCAACTGCGCGATGACGCAGTCGATGGCAGGCTCGTTGTTGCCGGTTGGGTAGAAGCCGTTGATGGCCTCGCGATACGTATCGGGGTCGATCTCGCCGGTGCCGAGCTTGGCGGTTTCGTCCAGGAAGGTGACGTCGTCATTGCTGATGTCCAGCAGGTAGTTGATGGGCTGCGTGCCGATGCTCAAGTTTCCGCAGGCGCCGGCTACCTTGTTGAGGAAAGCATTGCTGGCGGCGCCTTCAGGGGCCATAAGGTCCCCGCCGCAGCCGGCGAGCAGGGCAAGCAGCGGCAGGGTGGGGACGAGGCGGTGGGATGAAAGCATGGCGGTGTGACTCCTTGGCTGACAATGCGGCTCACGGGTCGTTCGGGTGCGGTGCTTGCACCCCATGCGGCCGGAGGGTGGGAGCATAGCCGAGGGCCAGCCGCTTTGCCTGCCGCGCTCCCTGCTGGATGCCCGGCTGGCGCCCCGGAAACGGGGTCGAGGGTCCGGCGTCTGCCCGGGGCGCCCGCTGCGGTGTCCACCATCGCCGGGAACGCTGAAATGGGCGACAATCAGCCTATGACGCAGGTTGACAGTTACTCAAAAGATGCGGACGACGATGCCGTCTCTGACGCGGCCTCCGCTCCCGATGCGACCCCTGACGCGGAACAGGCGGCGGACCAGGAGCCCGCCAGCAAGAGCGCCCGCAAGCGCGAGTACCTAGCGCTTCAGGACCTGGCCGAGGAGCTACTTGGCCTGCAACGGTCCGCGCTGGAAGGACTCGGCCTCGGCGCCGATACCTGGGCTGCCATCGACGAGACGGCCCGGATCAAGGACCGCCGGGCGATGCGCCGGCATGTGAAGCGGGTGGCTAACTGCCTGGCGCGGGAGAACACCGAGCCGCTGCAAGCGCTGTTGGACGCCCGCGCCGAGCAGGCGCGGCAGGCGACCGCGCGGCATCACCAGGTGGAGCGCTGGCGAGCCCGGCTCATCGGAGAGGGCGATGCGGCACTCAAAGAGCTGTTGGACGCCTACCCCGATGCTGATCGCCAGCAGGTGCGGACCCTAATGCGTGCGGCGCAGCGGGACGCCGAGCGCGGCCGACCCGAGGCGCCGCGCAAGTTGTTCCGGCTCCTGCGAGAGATGCTGGACGCCGCAAGGGACTGACCCAGAGCCGGCGACAGGGAGGTCACCACAGCTCAGCCCTCAGCCCTCGGCCCTCAGCCCCCATTTCTAGACCATGCACGACCACCTCTTTCATATCGCCGCCACTCCCTTCGAGGCCGCGCTCCGCGTGCCAGTGCTGTCGCCGGAGCACCGGGCAGCACGCCTGCACGGGCACAGCTATCGGGCCCGGGTGCGCGCTGCGTTGCCGGCGGGCTGGTCACCAGTGGCTGAGGGCTTTGTCGGCGGCGAAACGGATGCGCTGCAGGTGGCGCTGGCGGCGGCTGTCGCGCCGTTGGATTACGCCGACTTGAACGCGCGGCTGCCGGTGCCGACGGACGAGAACTTGGCCCGCTTCGTCTATCGCCGTCTGGCGGAAGCGAATGTGCCGGGGGTGGCCGCGGTCGGCATTCGCAGCACGGTGGACACGGGTGTGGACCTGGCCCCGGACGGCCACGCGCACCTGTGGCATCGTTTCCGCTTCGAGGCGGCGCACCGGCTCCCGCGGGTGCCGGAAGGCCACCCCTGCGGACGCATGCACGGCCATGGATTCGAGGTGATCCTGCACCTGGACCAGGACTTGGGCGGCGCCGGGCCAAGCGCAGCGGACATGGGGGTCGACTTCGATGCCATCGCTGCCCTCTGGACGCCCCTTGCGGTAGAACTGGATCATGCTTGCCTGAACGACATCCCGGGGCTCGAGAACCCCACCAGCGAGCTCTTGTGCCGCTGGCTCTGGGCGAGGATCAAGCCGCAGGTGCCGGCGTTGTCTTGGGTGACGGTATACGAAACGGCGACCGCCGGCTGCCACTTCGACGGCGCCCACTACCGCATCTGGAAGGAGCTGCGCTTCGAGTCCGCGCTGCGCCTGGAGCAGGCGCCGGACGGCGACCGCCGCCGCCGGCTGCACGGGCACAGCTATCTATTGCGGCTGCACCTGAGCGCGCCGCTGGATGACGTGCTCGGCTGGACCGTGGATTACGGTGACGTGAAGACGCTGTTCAGGCCCGTCTACGAGCGGCTGGATCACCACCGCCTGGACACGCTCACCGGCCCCACCGGGGCGGACCCGGCCGGGCTCGCGCGCTGGATCCGCGAGCAGGCCGCGCGCGATCTGCCGTGGCTCGAGCGCATCGACCTGCAACAGACTCCGGGCTGCGGTGCGGTGCTGTGCTGGGGGAGGCTTGGGCCGGCGCTACCCGCATGAGCGCAATTGTTGGGTGGCATTGCTGTGGCAGCGCCGTCCTCGGCGCGACGTGCGCCAGGCAGCCGATGCCCAAACTGCGTCGCCAAATGCTCGCGCTGTTGCGCGCCAGCCTTAACTGACGCCCCGTGGCTGCCAGCTACACCGTCAAGGAATGCTTCTCGACCCTCCAAGGCGAGGGCGCCCGCAGCGGGCGCGCGGCGGTATTTCTGCGCTTTGCGGGCTGCAACCTCTGGTCCGGCCGCGAGCAGGACCGGGCCGCCGCCGTTTGCGACTTCTGCGACACGGACTTCCGGGGTGCGGACGGGCCGGGCGGCGGGCGCTTCCACACGGCGCAGGCGCTGGCGGCGCATGTGGCTCAGACCTGGGCCGGCGCCGACGCCGGCCGCTATGTCGTCTGCACCGGCGGCGAGCCGCTACTGCAGCTTGATGCGGCGCTCGTCGACGCCTTGCATGCCCGCGGCTTCGAGATCGCCGTGGAAACCAACGGCACCTTGTCGGCGCCCAAGGGCGTGGACTGGGTCTGCGTGAGCCCCAAGGCCGACGCCCGGCTTGTGCAGCGCACCGGCGACGAGCTGAAGCTGGTCTACCCGCAGGCAAAAGCGCCGCCGGAGCGGTTCGTGGACCTGGACTTCCGACACTTCTACCTGCAGCCCATGGACGGTCCGCGGCGCGCCGAGCACACCGCTGCCGCCGTGGCTTACTGCCTGGCGCATCCGCGCTGGCGGCTCAGCCTGCAGACCCACAAGCTCATCGGCATCCCGTGAGACACCCCGAGACGCTCGCCGGGCTCGCCGGCGTGGACGGCCGCCGCGCCGTGGACCTGTGGCTGCTGGCGCTGGCCCTCGCCTACGGGGTGGCCGCGCTGGTGGGACTGCCGCTCTACGGTGACGGCGCCTACTACTGGTTCAAGCTCGCCGCCGACGAGCACTTCGTGGTGCCGAACCTGCGCGTCGGCGC
Organism: Thiohalocapsa sp.; assembly: GCF_019695415.1. Lineage (GTDB taxonomy): Bacteria > Pseudomonadota > Gammaproteobacteria > Chromatiales > Chromatiaceae > Thiohalocapsa. Next base: position 14,615 of record NZ_JAIFKJ010000595.1, on the reverse strand, counting down.
GCTGCTGCCGCAGCTGCCGGGCATGCTCGCCGGGCGCTTCACGGACGACCCGGTGCTGCTGCGTCACGCCTTTTCCCTGGGCTATGTGGCGCTGCCGGTCGTGTCGCTTGCCGCCTGCTGGCTCATCGTGCGGCGCGTGGCGCCGGCCTTGGTGCTGTTCCCGCTGCTGTGGCTCGCGATGCACCAGATCAACTTCTCCAGCGTTTCGGAGCTGCTGACGGCGGCGCACTTGGCCTGGCCGTTCGTGCTCGCGGCGGCGCTGTGGCCGGCGGCTCGCGCCGGGCGGATCTATGGCTGGCTCCTCGGCGCCTTGTTCGTGGTGCTGCACCCCATGGCCTTCGTCCCGGCGCTCGGGCTCGCGGTGCTGGCGGCCTGGCTCGGCTGGTCGGCGCCGCGGGCGGCCTGGGCTCGGCAGCAGGGCGGGGCGTTGCAGCGCTGGGCTTGGCTCGCGCTGGCTGCGTGGCTCGCGCTGACGGGCCTGCTGCGCTTGGGCTGGACGCTGGTGGGCGCGAACCGCTACGAGCGCTCGAACTTGAGCGGGGACGCCGCCCTGCATTACCTGTTGCCGTCCACGCCGGCACAGGACGCGCTGCTGGCGGCGGCGGCGTTGGCGTCTCTGCTGGGCGCCCTGGTGCTGCTGCGCGGTGTACGCATGGCTGGGGCGTGCTGGCTCATGCTGGCGTCCGGAGTCCTGTTGGCGCTGCTGGTGGGGCTGGCGGTGTGGATCGGCGGTGAGTTTCTCTTTGGCCAGGGCATCAAGCTCAAGGCGGCGCTGACCTTCGTCGCCGGGCTCGGCTTCATGGTGCTGGCGGCGTTGGTGGGGCAGGTGCTGCTGTGGCGCGCCGGCGCTTCCGTCGGCCCAGGGGGTGCGCCCGACGTGACAGCAGGCGGGGCGGCCGGCGCCAGATCGGTTCGGCCGGAGCGGGTGCCCACGGGCTGGCTCGCGGCGCCGGCGGCCGCCGTGCTCATCATGCTCACGGCCAAGTCGGCGGGCTGGTGGCTCGCCACTAACGAGCTGGGGCGCATGGTGGCCGAGGCCGAGACCCCCTGCATCGTGCGCACCGGGGAAGCGCCGCCGTCGTTGCAATGGCGCTGGATGCGGCTGGTGGACGAGTGGCCGGTGGCGATGAACGCGCTGGCGTTCCGACCGTGGGCGCCGGCGGCGCCGGAGGTCTCGCTGCTCCTGCCCAACGACGGCTGCGAGATCCTCGCCGCCACCGGCCAGGCGCGGCTGCAGTCCTGGGTCGTGCGGCCCTGGTCGCAGCTCGATGCGCGGTTCGGGCCGTTGCGGCGCCTGCCCGGGTGGCGGTGAGGTACGGGACGATGCGCCCCTGTCAGCGCTCGGGTGCCGCCGCGGGCTTCTCGAACACCATGAAGTGTTGACTCGGCAGAAAGCTCTGCGTCTTCACGTGCGTGAGCCCCACCGCCGCCATTTCGCGGCGCGCCTGGGCCTCGGTCATCTTGTGCAGGGGCTTGATGGGGATGCGCGGATCCTCGCCGCGGTACTCCACCAGGAACACCCGCCCGCCCGGGCGCAGCGCCGCGACGATGGCCTCCATCATCTCCCGCGGGTAGGCGAACTCGTGGTAGGCGTCCACCATCAGCGCCGCGTCGATGCTGTTCGAGCGCAGCTCGGGATCGTCTTCGCGGCCCAGCACCAGGTCCACATTGTCTACTCCACGCTCGTCCATGCGCTCGCGCATGATGGCGAGCATCTCCGGCTGGATGTCAACCGCCAGCACCCGGCCACTGGGCACCTGCTCGGCGAGCCGGAAAGCGAAGTAGCCGGTGCCGGCGCCGATGTCCGCTACCTCCGCATCGGCCGCGAGGTCCATGGCCGCCACCACCCGGTTCGTCAGCCCCTCCCGGACGTCACTCGCACGTACCAGCCGGCGTGCGCCGGGGTGCCCCATCGTCGGCGAGATCGCCAGGCCCATGTAGACCTGGCCGAGGCCTTCGCGGCTCTGTGGCTTGGTGTCGTCGTGGTGGGCTGCGTCGCCGAGCGCTGGCGGTGCCGCGGCGGCCAGCAGCAGCGCGCCGAGCAGTGCCGCCGGCGCCGACCACCGGCGAGCCCCGTCGAGTCCGCGAAGCCAGGCGCGGCGCTTGGCATTGGAGAAGGAGAAACTGAACATCGTGCGTCGCTCCGGTGTACTTGCAATCTTCCCCTCGACAGCAGACCGGCGCCGGGGTTTCCGCTCCAAAGGCAGACCATCAGTCCCCCAGGAGCGTAGGGCGCAGCGCTGGAGCGCAGGATTTCACGCAACCCGGCTCAGGGCGCCGAGCTTCACTCGCCACACCTGCGGCAGAATCCACCCGCTGACAGCGGTATCCTGAGCGCCTCAGCACCGCCACGAGGTTTCCTGCGGATGAGTCAAAAGCAAACCGATGACGGCGCCCCCACCGGCTCGGCCACCAGCGTCTCCCTCGTGCTCGGCAGCGGCGGTGCCCGCGGCCTTGCCCACATCGGCGTCATTCAGTGGCTAACGGCCAACGGGTATCGCATCGACTCTATTGCCGGCTGCTCCATGGGCGCGCTGGTGGGTGGCATCTACGCGGCAGGGCGGCTCTCGGCTTATAGGGACTGGATTTGTGCCTTGCGCCGGGCGGATGTGCTGCGCTTCTTGGACCTGGCTTGGTCGAGCAGCGGTCTCATCAAGGGCGACCGCATCATCGAAACCCTGCGAGAGCTCGTCGGCGAGCACCGCATCGAGGATCTGTCCATCACCTTCACGGCGGTCGCCACCGATATCCAGCGTCAGCGCGAGGTGTGGATCTCCAAGGGCCCATTGTTCGATGCCATTCGTGCATCCATCGCTGTGCCGACGGTGTTTATGCCGCATGAGTACCTGGGCCATCAGCTCGTCGACGGCGGTCTGCTGAACCCGGTCCCGATCGCACCCACCTTCCGCGATCTCACCGACCTCACCATTGCCGTCAACCTGAACGGCAACGACGGCGGCGCCCCCTGGCCGCCGCAGGCGCCACCGGCGCTGCCTCAGCCCGGCAGTGAAGACGCGGCCCCCGAGGATAAGGCCACCGCGGATTCGGAGCAGGATGAGCCTAAGGATCTCCACGGGCGCATTCTTGCCTTCCTCGACGACATCGCAGATGGCTTTCGCGGCAAGGCCGGACCCGGAGACGAGGACGCCGGCAGACTGGACGTCTTCGAGCTTGTTGGGCTCTCCATGTGACCCTTCCGGACCCCCTCTCCCGCGTGGAAGCTCGCCGCCTACCCGCCGGACATCTGCGTCAACACCCCCCCCGTTGGTGGTCAGGCCCCCGGGTTCCACCGGGCCGCGGGGCTCATCGACATGGGCGAGCGGCTCGCGGCGCAGGCGGTGGGCGCCGCCGGGCAGGCGCGCGCCGGGGCGGACGACGGCTGAGAGCAGGGGGCGCCGATGTGCGCGAACCAGCCGGAGGACAAGGGCGTGTCGGCGGGCACAGCGAAGCGATCGCAGGCGGCCGCCGGCAGGCGGTGGTTCCCTTGGGCTCCACCGTGCCGGGGCGGTGCGCGTCCTCTGCATGGTCGTCTATGCTGAATTGGCCGTCCCATCCCGTTACGGAGCAACCGGTTGCCCGCCCTTAGCGCACAGATTGGCATTCCGTCCGTTAGCAGCCGGCATGCGCTTCTCGTCGGTGCTGCTGCGCTCGCCGCAATGCTCGGCATCGAGGCGGCCCGCCCGGACGCCGATGCCGACCGCGCGCGCAGGTTGGTTCAGCAGGGCGCCATCCTGCCGCTTGCGGAGATTCTGCCGCGGGTGCAGGCCGTACAGGCAGGGACGCTGATCGAGCTGGAGCTGCACTATGAGCGGGAGCACGACGCCTATGTCTATGAAATGGAAGTGCTGGACGCGGACGGGCGCCTCTGGGAGGTCGAGCTCGATGCCACCACCGGCGAGCTCATCGAGGTTGAGCCGGACGATGATTGATCGAGCCTAGTGCCGCTCGCCATGCGCCTGCTGCTGATCGAAGACGATATCGAGCTCGCTCGCGCCCTGCGCCGCGATCTGGCGGAGGCGGGCTATGCCGTGGACTGGGCCAAAGACGGCGTGGACGGTGCCTTTCTCGGCACCGAGCAGCCCTACGACGTCATCGTGCTTGACCTGGGATTGCCTGGGAAGGCCGGGCTTGAGGTGCTCGGCGAGTGGCGCGCCTCGGAGGTCCACACGCCGGTGCTGATCCTCACCGCTCGCGATGCCTGGCACGAGCGCGTGGATGGTCTGCGGGCCGGCGCCGACGACTACCTCGGCAAGCCCTTCCACATGCAGGAGCTGCTCGCGCGTCTGCAGGCGCTTACGCGCCGCAGCGCTGGCCGGGCGAGCCCGCGGCTGCGGGTTGCCGGGCTGACGCTGGACGAGGATCGTCAATGCGTGCAGCTTGCGGACGGCACCGAGTGCAGCTTAACGGGCACCGAGTTCCGGCTCCTGCGCGCGTTCATGCGTAATCCGGACAAGGTGCTGTCCAAGGCGTGGCTCACCGAGCACGTGTACGACCAGCATGCCGAGCCTGGCGGCAACACCATCGAGGTCTATGTGCGCCGGCTGCGGGGTAAGCTCGGGGAGCATCATCTGCGCACCCAGCGCGGGCAGGGCTATGTCTTCCCCTCCCAGCACTGAGACGACGTTGGCCACCCAGACTACGCGCGCGGCACGGGGCATCGCGGCCCTCCGCCGCTGTCTGGGCTTCACCCCTAGGGATTCGCTGGAGAACCGGCTCAATCTGGGGCTGGGCCTGAGTCTGGCGCTGTTGATCGGCGCCGCCTGGTGGCTCGGCCATGGCGCCCTGCACCGCTCCACGGATGCCTATGTGCTCTCCCGGCTGGAGCATGACACCCAAGCCCTGCTCGGGCGCTGGGAGCACATCGGTCATGTGGAGCAGGCGGCCGACCACCTCTTGCCTGTCTATCGCCAGCCCTTCTCCGGGCATTACTTCAAGGTGCTGACCGCGGACGGCGGTGCCGTCCGCTCGCGCTCGCTCTGGGACCAAGATCTGAACCTGGTGCCGATACCCACGGGAGAGGTGCACACCTGGCACGCGGACGGACCTGCCGACCAGCCGCTCCTGGTGCGCGCCGCGGGCTACCGGGTGGCGGAGGGGCCGGTCACCATTGCCGTCGCCGAGGATCTGAGCCCGCTGCTCGGCACGCTCAGGGGTTACGAGCAGCTGTTCGCGGTGCTGGCCGTCGCCGGGCTGCTGGCGATGCTGCTGCTGCAGCGGGTGATCTTGCGCCGCTCCTTCCGCCGGCTCCTGACCGTGTATCAGGATATCGACGCCCTGGAGCGGGGTGCCACCAGTCGCCTCACCGAGCGCGTGCCGGCGGAGATCCTGCCCCTGGTGCGCAAGCTCAACGGTCTGCTCGCCGTCTACGAGCGGCGGCTGACTCGCTCGCGCAACGCCGCGGGCAACCTGGCCCATGCGCTGAAGGGCCCGCTCAGTTTGATGCGTCAGCAGTTGCGAGCGCCCATAGATGCTTCAGCGCATACCCCCGCCGGCGCCGAGCCCGTTGACAGTGCGAGGCGCGTCTGTGCGGCGGAAGTCGAGCGCATCACCGCCCTGGTGGAGCGCGAGCTCAAGCGCGCGCGCATCGCCGGGCGTGCCAAGGCAGGCTCGATGTTCGACCCGGCGCGGGAATTGCCCGACCTTCGCCGGCTGCTGCTCGCCATGTATCGGGACAAGACGCTGGATATCGCCTGCGGCAACGAGCTGCCCGCGCCCATCGCCCTGGACCGCGAGGATCTGCTGGAGATCCTCGGTACCCTCATGGACAACGCCTGCAAGTGGGCCGAGCACAGGGTCCGCTGCACCCTAATACGGAGCGGCGATGGAGCGGCGCTGCAGATCGTTGTGGAAGACGATGGTCCCGGCTGTGACGACGCCGAGCTGGCCCGCATCGCCCGCCGCGGCGAGCGTCTGGACGAGCAGGTGGACGGTCATGGGCTGGGGCTTGCCATTGCCCGGGAAATCGCCGAGTCCTACGGTGGGGCGATGCAGCTCGGGCGCTCCGCAGACCTGGGTGGCTTCCTTGCTCGCGTGAACCTGCCAGTGCCGACGTCCACCTGAGCCGTTTGCGGGCAGAGAGGATGTGCAAAGCGCCAGCGTGCGCATCGTGACCAGGCGGTGGGCACGCTGCGCTTTGCTCATGCTGCCCGTGTTCAGCTCGAATTCAGCATCGTCCGGCAGTCTGTGTGCCAAGTTGGCGGCGGTCGGCAGCGGCATCAGCGCCGACGCCGTCAAACGCACGCACACTAGGAGCATCGATATGTACACACCGATCCGTCTCATCGCGGTCACCGTCCTTGCCCTCGCCGCGGGCGCCGGCACGCTCTTCGCCGCCGACGGGAAGGTTGCCGGTCCGCTGTCCATGCAGCAGGCCGTCGACAAGGCCCTGGCCCAGCGCCCGGGCGAGGTCATCGGCACCGATCGCGAGCGCAAGCACGGTCGCGAAGCCTGGGAGGTCGAGATCCGCGACGCAGACGGTCAGGTCTGGGAGCTCTACTTCGCCATCGACGACGGCAGCCTGCTCTACGAGGACCGGGACTGAGCCCGGGTATCGTGCTCCAACGGCACAGACAGGTGCGGTCGTTGCGGCGATACATCAGCGTGCCGGCAAGCCCTGCCGGGCAAGAGGGCACGCGGCTGGCGTTGCTGGTTGTGGCGCTGGCCCTGCTGCTTCTGCCCGCCTGGCAAGACGTCACGGCGGCGACCCTTGGCGAAGCCGTGGATACGGCGCTTGCCCTCGCCGAGCAGGGCCAGCGCGTCGACGCTCAGCGCGCGGTGGGCGATGCCGTGCGCAAGAAGGCCCGCGGCCTGCTCGCGGAGAACCCGGCACTGCGGGTGAAGCTGCTGTCGGACGAGTTGACCGGCGACCAAGGTGCCTACGAGGTGGAAGCCATGGTTGACTTGCCGCTGCTGCTGCCTGGGCAGCGCAGCGCCCGCTTCGCTCTGGCGGACGCCACCGGCGCTGCGGCGGAGGCGCTGCGTGCCCGCCTGCGCTGGGAGATGGCCGGCATGGTGCGCGAGCTGACGTGGGAGGCGGCCCTGGCCGCGGGGCGGTTGCGCCAAGCGGAGGCCGCGCTCGCGGCCGCCGAGGTTCTAGAAGCAACGGTGGCGAAGCGTGAGTCCGCTGGCGAGCTGGCCCGGTTGGACCTGCTGCTGGCTCGCCAGGACACGCTGGCGCGCCAGAGTGAGCTCGCCGCCGCCCGCGCGGACCACGCCGAGGCGATGGCGGCCTATCGTGCGCTCACCAGCCTGGCGGAGCTGCCGGTGCCCCTCACAGAGACGGCGGCAGTGACGCCTGAGGCGGTCGCTGCCGGAAGCCCCGCGGACACGCCGAATGCCGGTGGTGGCAAGGGGCTCCCGGCGCCCATTGCGCAGTCTCACCCACTGCTGGCGAGCCTTGAGCAGGGCGTTGCCCGCGCCCGCGCCGAGCGCGGTCGGGTGAGCGCGGACCGCCGCGGCAGCCCGCTGCTCAGCCTGGGTGTCAAGCATGCCCGCGCCGACCGCAATTCGCCGGAGGACGACGCCCTGCAATTGGAGCTGAGCCTACCCTTTGGGTTGGGCAGCACCAGCGCTCCGGCCCTGGCCGAGGCCGAGCAGGGTGTTACCGACCAGCTCGCGGAGCTGCAACAGGCGCGCCGCGAGGTGGCCCGGAACATCGCCGCCGCCGGGGCCGCTGTCAGCGGCGCACAGCAGCAGCTCACCGCCGCGCGGGAGCGCGTCGACGTCACCGAGCGCGCCCTGGACCTCGCCCGGCGTGCCTTCGACCTCGGGGAGGGCGATCTGACAGCCTTACTGCGCGCCCAGGAGCGCGCCCGGGAGGCGCGCCTGGACCTGGCGCTGCGGCAGCTTGCGCAGGGTCGTGCGATCTCCCGTCTGAACCAAGCCCTTGGAGTCCTGCCCGAATGATCGTCTCACCGCGACATGACCGTTCCGGCCGTTACGCCCGTCCGCGCTGCTGGGCTGCAACGGCGGCGGTACTGTGTGTGTCGGCGCTTGCGCCGCTGCCCCTTGCCGCCGCCGACGCCGCCGACCCGGCCCAGCACGTGGTTCCTCTCAGCGCCGATGAGCGGGCGGCATTCGGCATCGAGCTCGCAGCGCCTGAGCTCGCCGGCACGGCGCTGAGCCGCCGCTACCCTGGCAAGGTGGCTGTGCCGAACCGCCAGCTGCGGGTGGTGGCCGCACCCCAGGCGGGCGTCATCGAGGCCCTGCTGGTGGCCGAGGGCGAGCGCGTTGAGCCGGGACAGGTGCTGGCACAGCTGGCGAGCCCGGAGCTGGTGGCGGTGCAGAGCGACTACCTGGAAGCGCTGACAAGGCTCGGTCTCGCCGACAGCGAGCTGGCCCGAGAGCAGATGTTGCACCGCGAGGGCATCACAGCGGAGCGCCGGGTCATCGAGGCCCAGGCCAGGCGTCGGGAGCTGGCGACGATGGTGGACCAGCATCGCCAGCGCCTGGCGCTGGCCGGGCTGGAGCCTGCGGCCATCGAGGCGCTGGCTGAGAGCCGGCGACTGTCCAGCACCCTGCCGGTGCGCACGCCCATCGGCGGCGTGGTGCTGGAGCAGATGGTGGATACAGGCGAATCCGTCGCCGCTTCTGCGCCGCTCTACCGGGTCGGTGAGCTTTCGCCGTTATGGGTAGAGGTGCATGTCCCCGTAGACGCTCTGAAGGGCGTGCAGGTGGGTGGCCGGGTACAGCTGCCCGCGCTGGACGTGGAGGGGCGCATTATCACCGTCGGCCGCATGGTGCACGGCGAGGATCAGGGCGTACTGGTGCGCGCGGAGGTCAGCCAGGGCACGGCGGACCTGCGCCCGGGGCAATTTACAGAGGTGCAGCTGCGCACGGGTGCGGGGCGAGAAGGTGAAGACACCAAAGCTGCCGGTGCTGCGGCCTGGCGCCTGCCGCGCGCCGCCGTCGTGCGCGATGGGGGCGACGCCTATGTGTTCGCCGCCGCCGAGGGCGGCTTCCGTGCGGTGCCGGTGGCGTTACTGGCCGAAGAAGACCGAACCCTGGTGGTGCAGGGCGACCTGTCCGCGGCAGACCAAGTGGCGGTGAGCGGCGTGGTAGCACTGAAGGCCGCCTGGCTCAGTGGTGCTGGTATCCCCGAGGGAGGCGGCTGATGCTCGCCCGGCTGATCCAGTTTGCGCTCACCCAGCGGCTCTTGATGCTGCTCGCGGTGCTGCTGCTTGCTGGCGGCGGCTGGCGCGCCTTTCAGCAGACGCCCATCGATGCCTTTCCGGATGTCTCCACGACCCAGGTGAAGGTTATCGTCAAGGCGCCCGGCATGACGCCGGAGGAGGTGGAGTCCCGGATCACCGCGCTCGTGGAGGTGGAGATGCTCGGCATCCCGCGGCAGACCATGCTGCGCTCCATCGCCAAGTATGCGCTGACGGACATCACCGTGGATTTCAAGGAGGGCACAGATATCTATTGGGCGCGCCAGCAGGTGTCCGAGCGCCTCGCCGCCGTCTGGCCGGACCTGCCGGACGGTGTCACCGGCGGCATCGCGCCCATGACCACGCCGCTTGGCGAGATGCTCATGTTCAGCATCGAGGGCGGCGACCTCTCCCTCGCCGAAAAGCGCGACCTGCTGGACTGGACGATCCGGCCGGCGCTGCGCTCGGTGCCTGGCGTGGCGGACGTGAATGCCCTGGGCGGCTTCGTGACCACCTTCGAAGTGGTGCCGGACCACGCGCGCATGGCCGTCTTCGGCGTGGCACTCGCGGACCTGCGCGAAGCCATCGAGCGCAACAACCGCAACGACGGTGCCGGGCGCCTGGACGAGGGTGAAGAGGCGCTCTTGGTGCGAAGCGAGGGCGCCATCGTCACCTTGGACGACTTGGCCAACATCGTTGTCGGCGGCAGTACCGAACAGCCGGTGCGCGTGGCGGACATCGCCGAGGTGCGCCGTTCGGCGCTGACCCGCTATGGCGCCGTCAGCCGCGACGGTGCCGGCGAAACCGTAGAGGGCCTGGTGCTCGGCCTGCGTGGGGCCAATGCCCGCGAGGTTGTCGATGGCGTCAAGGCCAAGCTCTCGGAGCTGACGCCCGGGCTGCCGGACGGCGTTGAGATACAGATCTTTTACGACCGCGGCGACTTGGTGGACAAGGCCGTGCATACGGTGAGCAAGGCCCTCGTCGAGGCCACCATTTTGGTGCTGGTGCTGCTCGTGCTGTTCCTGGGTGATCTCCGCGCGGCGCTGACGGTGGCGCTGATCCTGCCGCTGGCGGCGCTCGGCACCTTCATCCTCATGCGTCAATTCGGGCTGTCGGCGAATCTGATGTCCCTCGGCGGGCTCGCGATTGCCATCGGTATGCTCGTGGATGCCGCCGTTGTGGTGGTGGAGAACATCGTGAGCCAGCTCTCGCGCCATGGAGGCAATGGGGGTAATCACGGCCACGACGCCGAAGGCGAAGGCGACCGGGAGGGTGTCGGCGACAAAGGCGGGCACCGCCGGCATCTGCCGCGGCTGCACCTGATCTTCCGCGCCACGCGAGAGGTGTCGGTGCCGGTGGCATCCGGCATTCTGATCATCATCATCGTCTTTCTGCCGCTGCTCACGCTGCAGGGGCTGGAGGGCAAGCTCTTCGTGCCGGTGGCGCTCACCATCGTCTTCGCGCTGGCGAGCTCGCTGCTATTGTCGCTCACGGTCATCCCGACGCTCGCGTCCTTCCTGCTCGGCAAGGGCGGCCACGACGACCCCTGGGTGGTGCGCCAGCTGCTGCGGCTCTACACACCGGTGCTGAACTGGTCCCTGCGCAACCAGTGGCTTGTGATCGTGGTCGCCCTGGCCCTTCTGGTGGGCACAGGTGCGCTCTACACCCGCATCGGCAAGGCCTTCATGCCCACAATGGACGAGGGCGATCTGGTGGTGCAGCTGGAGAAGCTGCCGTCCATTAATCTGGATGAGTCCATCGCCATCGATCAGCGCGTGCAGCGCGCCATCATGGACGCGGTGCCGGAGGTCCGCGCCATCATTGCTCGTACTGGCTCGGACGAGCTGGGTCTCGACCCCATGGGCCTGAACCAGACCGACAGCTTCCTGGTGCTGGCCCCGCGCGAAGACTGGCGCTTCGAGACCAAGGACGCCCTCATCGAGGCCATTCGCGCGGTGCTGGAGCGCTTCCCGGGGCTCGACTACGCCTTCACCCAGCCCATCGAGATGCGGGTGTCGGAAATGCTCACCGGCGTGCGCGGCGACCTGGCCGTCAAGGTCTTCGGCGGCGATCAGGATGCGCTGAACCGCATCACCGAGGAGATCGTGCGGGTGCTGTCACGCATCGAGGGCGCCCAGGACGTCTACACGCCCCGCAACGAGGGCGCGCAGTACCTGAACCTGGTGGTGGACCGCATGGAGGCAGGCCGGCTCGGCATCGACGCCGATGCCCTGGCGGCGCTGCTGCGCGCGCAGGTAGAAGGGCTCGACGTTGGCACCGTCTACCGCGAGGGCAAGCGCCGGCCATTGGTGATGCGCGGCGACGAGGCCCTGCGCACGTCGCCCGCGCGCTTCAAAGGATTGCAGGTGGCCACCCCCGACGGGCGCTCTGTCCCCTTAAGCAATCTGGTGACCATGGAGCGCGTCGAGGGCCCGGTGGCGCTGTCGCGGGAGCTCGGCAACCGGCTCGCGGTGGCCATCGCGAACGTCGAAGGCCGAGACCTGGTGGGGTTCGTCGAGGAGGCGAAGGCCGCCGTGGCGGAGCAGGTGGACCTTCCCACGGGCTATTGGCTGGAATGGGGCGGGGAGTTCGAGAATCAGCAGCGCGCCGCCGCACGCCTGGCGCTGGTGGTGCCGGTGGCCCTGGGGCTGATCTTTCTGGTGCTCTTCTCCACCTTCGGCTCGGTGCGGCAGGCGCTGTTGGTACTCTCCAACATCCCCTTTGCGCTCATCGGCGGCGTGGTGGGGCTTTACATCACCGGCGAGTACCTGTCGGTGCCGGCGTCGGTCGGCTTCATCGCCCTGCTTGGTATCGCGGTGCTGAACGGCGTGGTGATGGTCACCTGGTTCAAGCAGCTCCAGGCCCTGGGGCGACCCATCGGCGAGGTTGTCGTTGAGGGCGCGAAGCGTCGCCTGCGGCCGGTGCTCATGACCGCGAGCATCGCCGCCTTCGGGCTGGTGCCACTGCTCTTCGCCACCGGGCCGGGCTCGGAGATCCAGCGCCCGCTTGCCATCGTCGTCATCGGTGGGCTGGTGTCCTCGACGGCGCTGACCCTGATCCTGCTGCCTATTCTTTACCGGCGCTTCGGCTGAGGAGGCCCCATGTCAGACGTGCTGCTGCATCTGATCGTGCCCACGGCGCTGGAAGACGCGTTGGCGGAGTGGCTTCTCGAGCGTCATGACGTGCCGGGCTTCTCCAGCCTGCCGATGGCGGGCCATGGCTCTTCCGAGCACTCCATGACCCTCGCCGAGCAGGTGGCCGGGCGCAGCCGCCGGGTGCTGTTCCTGATCGCGCTGCCCCAGGTTGAAGCGGACCAGGTGCTCGCGGACCTGGGCGGCGCCTTCGCTGGCACCGGGCTCCACTGGTGGCTGGTGCCGGTGCTGAGTGCGGGGCGGTTGGATTGAGGGCGGGCAACGCGCTTCGCAGGCGGTGCCGGGATTCCCGCCGATGGCCGTCAGTTGACCGGCAACGTCGTCCGCTCAACCACCCGCCGCAGCACGAAGCTGGAGTGCACGCCGCTCACGCCCTCGATGCGGGTCAGCTTGTTGAGCAGTAGGTCCTGATAGGCGTCCATGTCCCGCACGATGACCTTGAGCTGGTAGTCCGCATCACGGCCGGTGATCAGGAAGCACTCCAGCACCTCCGGCATGGCCGCCACCTGGGCGTCGAAGTTGGCGAAGCGCTCCGGTGTGTGCCGGTCCATGGCGATGCTGAGGAAGGCGATGAGGTTCAGCCCCAGCGCCTTAGCACTAAGAAGCGCCCGGTAGCCCTCAATGATCCCGGCCTCCTCGAGCGCCCGAACGCGCCGCAGGCACGGCGACGGGGAGAGGCCAATGCGGTCGGCCAGATCCTGATTACTGATGCGGCCGTCCTGCTGGAGGATGTCGAGGATGCGTTTGTCGTAGGTGTCGAGCATGGGAAAGAAGTGCGGAGTGCGGAGTACGAAGTACGGGGCACCTGTGGGAGCGGCCTCCAGGCCGCGACGCAAAGCGGCGGCACATCGCAGACCTGATGTTACGGCATACGGACGTGGCGGAGCTGCGGGCACGAGGTTGCAGACGCCACGGCCTATGCCGGTGACAGTGCAATCCGGGTCTACACTGAAGGTACCGGAGCGAGGACGCTCCGGGCGACGCGCATCGGCCAGACCATCCCGACAGCCGCCGTCAGGCCCCGCGATGAGGGCGGCGGCGGTCGCTCGGCGGCTCGACCGCCTCGCGGCATCGTGCATAGCTCAAATAGGAAGGGGGGCACCGCATGAAGCGCATCCGAACATGGCTGCTGATGGGCACGCCGGTCCTGATCATCCTCATCTCCGCCGGTATGGCCGGGGGCTGGGCCCTGACCGACACCGTGATCGAGGCGACCTCGGACCGCGCCTTCTGCACGGTCTGTCACAGCATGGAGCCCTTCGCACAGGCCTACGACCAGGACAGCCACGGCGGCCGCAATCCGGGCGGGGTGGCGGCGGCCTGTGTGGATTGCCACCTGCCGCACACAGGGCCGGTGCGCTACCTGGCGGCCAAAGTCCACACGGGCCTGCACGACGGCTGGGCGCAGGTGCTGTCGCTGTTCAAGGAGCCGGACTGGGTCGGCAACCTCGACCGACGAGCCGACTATGTCTACGACTCGGGCTGCCTCCGCTGCCATGCGCGGCTTCGGGATGCAACAAGTGACGACCCGACGGCCGCCTTTGCCCACCAGACCTATTTTCAGCAGGGCTCAAACATGCACTGCGTGACTTGCCACGCGCATGTCGGCCACAAAGACCTGCTGAGTGTGCTCACCACAGATGCGGAGGCTGCACTGGCAGCGCCCGCCGGGGCTCAACAAGCGGGCCGCTGACCGGCGGCGATGGCGGCACAGCCAATCGAAGAGGAGTTCTTGACCATGAAGCAGCTGAGCATGGCTGTCCTGATAGCCGCCGCCTTGGCAGTGGTGCCTGTGCATGCGCAGCAGGGCGACCCAGAGGCCGGCCAAGCCGTCTACGCCGCCAAAATGTGCGGGATGTGCCACACCATCGCCGGGGAATCCGGGCCGATGGCCGATCTCGGCGGCAGCCTCGACGACGTCGGTCTGCGTCGCGACGCCGCCTGGCTGCACCTCTATCTGACCGAGCCCAAGGCCGCCATTGCGGACGCGACCATGCCCTGCGCCGCGCTGACCGAGCAGGAGCTGGCGGATCTGATCGCCTACCTGCTGACCTTGCGTGGGTCGTCGGGCAGCGACTGACCCCGCTGGCCGCGGCCGAGGGCCGCCACGCCGTCACGCCGCCACGCCTGGGCAGCTGAGCCGCGACGATATTGCGTTCCAAGCTCCCGATCCGCGGTAGGCGTGAGCTCAATCGTCCGGGCCATACCGCCGCATCACTTCTTCGAGCGGGATGACGCGCCCGCCGCTTGCCAGAAGCCCCGCACGGCGCCGCCCGGCGATGGCGGGGTTCTCGAGAACCGCCCGGTGCCCGCC
>NZ_JAIFKJ010000191.1 GCF_019695415.1 Thiohalocapsa sp. | reverse complement strand
CTCTCGGGCATGGTGATTCTGATTGGCTGGCGTTAGGGTGCTTTTTCGGCGGGATAGTTTGAAGAAGCTGCGGCAACAAGGGTCAAGGGCTGAGGGCTGAGGGCTGAGGGCTGAGGGCTAAGAGCAGGCCTGCTGGGGACCGCGGCCCTGCCAAGCAGACGACGGAGCCCTGAGCGTCGGATGCACGCTAGTATCTTAAACTTGCCTCGTCCCTCGTCCCTCGTCCCTCGTCCCTGGTTGTCTGTTGCCCACAGAGGTACGAGCTTGTTGCCGAAGGCAAAAACACGAATCGTCATGCGCCAAATCGTTCTGGATACCGAAACCACCGGCCTGGAGCCGGAAGAAGGCCACCGCATCATCGAGATCGGCTGCGTGGAGCTCGTGGAGCGCCGTGCCACCGGCAACAACTTCCACATTTATCTTCAGCCGGATCGGGAGGTGGATGCCGGGGCTGCGGCGGTGCACGGCATCACCAACGAGTTCCTCGCCGACAAGCCGCGATTCGGCGACATCGTCGAGGCGTTTATCGACTACTGTCGCGGCGCTGAGCTCGTGATCCACAACGCCCCCTTCGATGTCGGCTTCCTGAACCATGAGCTGAAGGGCTGGCGCGAGGACGGGCCCGCCATCGATGAGCTCTGCGCGGTGACTGACAGCCTTGTGCTCGCCCGCAGCCTTCACCCAGGCCAGCGCAACAGCCTGGATGCGCTGTGTAAGCGTTACGGCGTCGATAACACCCGTCGCGAGCTCCACGGCGCCCTGCTCGACGCGCAGATCCTAGCCGACGTCTACCTTGCCATGACCGGTGGCCAGGTGAGCCTACACCTGGGCGGGGAAGAGTCCGTCGAGACGGGCTTGCGGCGGGAAGAGGTCCGGCATTTGTCTATACCCCGCGGCAAGCTTCGGGTCGTTCGCGCCACTGCCGAGGAGTGTGCCGCTCACGAGTCGCGGCTCGCCGCTATCCACAAGGCTAGTGGGGCCTGTGTGTGGCTTGCCGAAGACACGGCGGATGCCGATGCGGCCGGGAGCTGAGTCGGCGCTCTGGGCAGCGGCAAGCTGGGCGAATATGCGATCGTTACTGAGGCTCGCCGCAGTTACTCGTTGGGTCGTCGCGTGAAATGCTGAGCGAAGCGCCCCGGTGCCGCGCCCACCTCATCGGCGGGCGCCTGCGACGGCCGGAGGCAGCGCCCGCCCGGCGCGGCACGCAAGACGATGGGCCGGGGCTCAGTTGGAGTGCTTGCGGCTGGTTGCGGCCTGCGCTGCGCCGGCGAGGTGCTCAATGGTGGGCAGGTCGAGTATCTCCACGTGCTTGCGGTCCACCTTCACAAGTCCCTCGTCCTGGAAGCGGGTGAAGAGTCGACTCACCGTCTCCACCGCGAGCCCGAGGTAATTGCCGATCTCGTGCCGCGACATGCTGAGGTAAAAGTCTGTGGGAGAGAGCCCCCGCTTGCTGAGGCGCTGCGACATGCTTACCAGGAAGGCCGCGAGACGCTCCTCGGCATTCTTCTTGCCGAGAAGCAGCAACATCTCGGCGTCATGGCCGATCTCCTTGCTCAGCAGGCGGTACATGGAGTGCTGGAGGCTCGGAATGGACGCCGCCAACTCCTCGAAGCGCTGGAAAGGGACCTCGCAGATGGCCGAGGTTTCAAGCACCTTGGCCGAGCAGGCGTGGGTATCCTGGTCGATGGCATCCAGGCCGATGATCTCGCCGGGCAGGTGGAAACCGAGTACCTGCTCGCCGCCTTCCTCGCTCGGTGTGTAGGTCTTCACCGAGCCCGTCTTGACGACATAGAGGGAGCGGAAGCGCTCACCGCTGCGGAAGAGGTGGTCCCCCCGGTGCAGCGGCCGCGAGCGCTTGACGATGCTGTCCAGCCGGTCCACATCCTCCGGCGACATGCCCATGGGTAGGCACAGCTGGGACAGTGTGCAGTTCTTGCAGGCGACCCGGATGGTCTCGAAGGAGATAACTTTGCGTTGAGTCAAGGCAGTGTACCTGGCTGGTTGACGCCTTCATTTTGCAACCCAGGTTGACACGCATCAAGGGCGATTGTCACCGCTTTCACGCGCCTGTATTGGTGTAATTGCCAAGGCCGACCCGGTGAATGCGAGGCTCGGCCAGGCGTCGGTGCCTGAGTATCTGCCACGGCGTGGCTTTGTCGAAGCATGCGGCAGGCGCGTTGTAGCAGAGCCCACCGGCCATTGCTCGGCGCCGTCGAACGCCGTTCGCGTCAAACAAAAACCGCGCCCGAGGGCGCGGCTCTTGGGGCCATCGACCGGGCGACAGGCCAACGGCAGTTTTGGGCCGCCCTTACTTGGCTTCTTCGGCAGCCGGAGCAGCGGGGGCAGCCGGAGCACCATAGGGGGCGCCGTAGGGCATGGCCGGTGCCCCGTAGCCGTAGCCCGGATAGCCGTAGCCGTAGCCCGGATAGCCGTAGTAGCCGCCGTAGGGGTTGCCGTAGCCGTAGCCGCGACCGTAACCGTAACCACGGCCATAGCCCCGGCCGTACCCACGGCCGCCGCCCGACATGCTCATGTTGAAGTCGCCGTAGCCGTCGCCGAACATGTCGCCGAGCATGTCGCCGACGCCGTCACCCCAGCCCGAACCGTAGCCGGGGCCGCCCCAGCCCGGACCCCACCAGGCCTGCGCGGCGCTCATTGAGAAGGTGGCTGCACCGGCGATGGCGGCGATACCGAAGACCTTGGCAAGCTTTTGCATGATCTGACGCTCCAAAGGGATTCTCGTGTGAGTTCAGCAGACCGGTCCGGCGCCTGCAGCGCTGCCGACAGCCGGCCGGGAGTCCGTAGGATACGAACGCGGCGCAGTATACGTGTCCGGTTTCGGCTTGTGAAGTACGCTAAAGGCCGGTTTATACGCACAATTCGGCGCAGGTCGGTGCGCAGCGTGCGCGTGGCGGGCGAATTGAGGCAGTGATGGTTATTTGTTAACTTCCTCAGCCGTGGCGTGTGCACATCTCCGGGTCGGCTCCGTCTCCGTCTGGTCCCCAGGAAATCATGACCAAGCTTATTTTCGTCACCGGCGGCGTCGTGTCGTCCCTTGGCAAAGGCATTGCCTCGGCGTCGTTGGGCGCCTTGCTGGAGGCGCGTGGCCTCCGGGTCACCATGATCAAGCTGGACCCGTACATCAACGTGGACCCCGGCACCATGAGCCCGTTCCAGCACGGGGAGGTCTATGTCACCGACGACGGTGCCGAGACCGATCTCGATCTGGGGCACTACGAGCGCTTCCTGCGCACCCGCATGGGGCGCAACAACAACTACACCACGGGACAGATCTACGAGAGCGTCATCCGCAAGGAGCGCCGCGGTGACTACCTCGGGCGCACTGTGCAGGTGATCCCGCACATCACCGACGAGATCAAGGCCAGTATTCTGCTTGGCGCCGACGATGCGGACGTCGCCCTAGTGGAGATTGGCGGGACCGTGGGCGACATCGAGTCGCTGCCTTTCCTCGAGGCCATCCGCCAGATGCGCGTCGAGCTTGGGCCCCGAGCGGCCATGTTCATCCATCTCACGCTGGTGCCGTACATCCGCACGGCCGGGGAGATCAAGACCAAGCCCACTCAGCACTCGGTCAAGGGATTGCGCTCTATCGGTATTCAGCCTGTTGTGCTGTTGTGCCGGGCCGAGCAGGACTTGCCCGACGACGAGCGGCGCAAGATCGCCCTCTTCACCAACGTCCCGGAGAATGCCGTCATCTCCGCGGTGGATGCCGACAACATCTACCGCATCCCCATGCTCCTTCACGCCCAAGGGCTGGACACCCTGGTGGTGGAACAGTTCGGTCTGGACGTGCCGGAGGCGGACCTGGCTGAGTGGCAGCGAGTGCTGGATGGCTTTGAGCACCCGAATGAGACGGTCACCGTCGGCATGGTGGGCAAGTACATGGATCTGACGGAAGCCTACAAGTCCTTGTCAGAGGCTTTGGCCCACGCAGGCGTGCACACGGGTACGCGCGTCAAGATCCAGTATTTGGACTCGGAGGAGATCGAGCGCACCGGCACTGATTGCCTTGCTGGCGTGGACGCCGTGCTGGTGCCGGGCGGCTTCGGCGAGCGCGGCATCGAGGGCAAGATCGCCGCTGCCCGTTATGCCCGCGAGCACCGAGTGCCCTACCTAGGCATTTGTCTGGGCATGCAGGTCGCCGTCATCGAGTACGCCCGCGACGTCGCGGGCTTGGCTGGCGCCCACAGCACAGAGTTCGACCCGGAAACGACTCATCCGGTGATTGCGCTCATCACAGAGTGGCGGGCCGAGGACGGCCACCGCGAGACCCGCGCCGTGGACGCCGACAAGGGCGGCACCATGCGCTTGGGCGGGCAGAACTGTCGGCTGGAGCCGGGCAGCCTCGCGCGGCGGGTCTACGGTCAGCACCAGATCCGCGAGCGCCATCGGCATCGCTACGAGTTCAACAACCGCTACTGCGATGCCATGAAGGATGCGGGCTTGCGCTTTTCCGGCTGGTCGCTGGATTCCAAGCTGGTGGAAATCATCGAAATACCGGATCATCCCTGGTTCGTAGGCTGCCAGTTCCATCCGGAGTTCACGTCGACGCCGCGCGACGGCCACCCGTTGTTCCGGGGCTTCATCGAAGCCGCGCTGACACAGCAGCGCCGCATGGCCGACAACTCAGCCAACAAGGTGGCCTGACGGCGCCATCTGTCGGCACCGACCACGGCCAGCTGCAATGCCGGGCGCCGATGTGCCCGCCCGGGAACAGCGCCCTGCGTCGCTAAAGGCGTTCATCGCATCGTCTCAACCTGAACGACAGGCTCCTCATCGGGCGATTGCCCCTGCTGTAACCGCGATCCCAAGCTGGAGAACCGAACCATGTCCGAGATCGTCGATGTCCGCGCCCGCGAGGTGCTCGACTCCCGCGGTAACCCGACTGTCGAAGTCGATGTCATCACCGCCGACGGTGCCATCGGCCGCGCGGCAGTGCCGTCGGGTGCCTCAACCGGCTCGCGCGAGGCGCTGGAGCTCCGTGACGGCGACAAGTCCCGCTACGGCGGCAAGGGCGTGCTCAAGGCCTGCGCCAACGTCAACGGTGAGCTCAAGGACGCCGTTAACGGTATGGATGTGGCGGATCAGGAGGCCGTCGACCGCAAGATGATCGACCTCGACGGTACCGACAATAAAGGCCGGTTGGGCGCCAATGCGATCCTCGGCGTGTCCATGGCCGCCGCGCATGCGGCGGCGCAGGAGCAGTCCCTGCCGCTCTACCAGTACTTGGGCGAAGACGCCAAAACCTTACCGGTGCCGATGATGAACATCATCAACGGCGGCGAGCACGCCGACAACAGCGTGGACTTCCAAGAGTTCATGATTCTGCCGGTGGGTGCGTCCAGCCTCCGCGAGGCTGTGCGCTACGGCGCCGAGGTCTTCCACGCGCTCAAGTCCGTTCTGAATGGCCGGGGACTCGCCACGGGCGTCGGCGACGAGGGGGGCTTCGCACCGGATCTGCCAAGCAACGAGGCCGCCATTGAGGTCATCCTCGAGGCTATCGACAAGGCCGGCTTCAAGGCCGGGCAGGACATCTTCCTCGGCATGGATGTGGCTGCATCCGAGTTCTACGAGGACGGCACCTACAACCTCAAGGGCGAGGGCCGCAAGCTCGATGCGGCCGGCATGACCGACCTGCTCATCGATTGGTGCGACCAGTATCCCATCCTCAGCATCGAGGACGGCCTGGCCGAGGGCGACTGGGAGGGCTGGAAGGATCACACCGACCGGCTCGGCGGCAAGGTGCAGCTGGTGGGCGACGATCTCTTCGTCACCAACACCAAGATCCTGCAGGAAGGCATCGACAAGGGCATTGCCAACTCCATCCTCATCAAGGTCAACCAGATCGGCAGCCTCACTGAAACCTTCGAGGCTATCCGCATGGCCGAGGCGGCAGGCTACACGGCCGTCGTCTCGCACCGCTCTGGCGAGACTGAGGACACCACCATCGCCGACCTGGTGGTCGCCGCGGGCACCGGCCAGATCAAGACCGGCAGCCTCTCGCGCTCCGACCGCGTCGCCAAGTACAACCAGCTCATGCGCATCGAGGACCAGCTCGGCGACGCCGCCGTCTACCCCGGGCGTGGCGCGTTCAAGCATCTCTGAGCCCTGGGTCACTGCGCCGACCATGTCTAGTCAGCGGAGGTTGAGGTCGTGACGCGCTGGGTCATCTTCGGTCTCCTGCTGCTGCTGGGCCTGCTTCAGTACCGCCTCTGGGTCGGCGACGGGAGCATCAAAGAGCTGCATGCGCTGCGCGCGCAGATCGATGAGCACCGCGCAGAGCTCGTGCGCCTGGAGGCGCGCAACCTCGCGCTTGCGGCGGAGGTGGAAGACCTGCGAACCGGCCTCGAGGCCATCGAAGACCGCGCCCGCAGCGAGCTTGGCATGATCCAGCGCGGCGAGGTCTTCCTGCAGGTCATCGAGAAGCCGGAGCAGGAGAGCGGACAGTGACCCACTCGGCAAAGCGGGGGTTGCGGGATCGACGCAGGACGCACCGGCGATGAGCCCGCATGTTCGCCACTGGGGGCTTATTCCGGCCGCGGGCGTCGGCCGGCGCTTCGGTGCGACGGTGCCCAAGCAGTACCTGGCGCTGGCCGGTCGGCCCGTCATCGACCATGCCGTCGCCGCCTTCGTAGAGCACCCAGGTGTTGCCGGTTGCGTGGTGGTGCTGGGTCGCGAGGACGGGTGGTGGGCGGATGTCAGCGCCTACGCTGGGCATCCGGACGTGCTCCGCGCACCGGGCGGCGCCGAGCGCTGCCACTCCGTGCGCAACGGCCTGGATGCGCTGGCGCAGCGCGCCGCCGACGACGACTGGGTGCTGGTGCACGACGCCGCGCGGCCCTGCCTGCGCCGGGGCGATCTCGACCGTCTGCTGGAGGCGCTGCATGATGAGCCCGTCGGCGCCCTGCTGGCCGTGCCCATTGCCGATACCGTCAAGCGCGCAGTCGACGGCCAAGTGTCGGAGACCATCCCGCGCAGCGCCCTGTGGCGGGCCTACACGCCCCAGGCCTTTAGGCTCGGCCTGCTGCGCCGGGCACTGGACCACGCGGAGTCGCAGGATCTCGTCGTCACCGACGACGCCAGCGCCGTGGAGCTGCTGGGGATGAGGCCGGCACTCGTCGAGTGCAGCGCCGACAACATCAAGATCACCCGGCCGGAGGATCTGCCATTGGCGGCCTTTTTCCTGGAACAACAACAGGAGACGCCATGCTGATCGGGCAGGGCATCGACGCCCATCGCTTCGCCTCCGGCCGCCCACTGGTGCTGGGCGGCGTGACCATCCCCCACGACCAGGGGCTCGCTGCCCACTCGGACGGCGACGTGGTCATACACGCCCTCTGCGATGCGCTGCTCGGCGCCGCCGGGCTCGGCGACATCGGCCACCACTTTCCGGACACCGATGCGGCCTACGCCGGCATCGACAGCCGCATCCTGCTGAGCCGCGTCATGGAGACCCTCGCTGAGCGCGGTCTTGCCGTTCACAACGCGGACCTCACCATCGCCGCGCAGCAGCCCAAGCTGGCCCCGCACATCGCGGCCATGCGTAAGACACTGGCGGCGGACCTGGGCTGCCCCGCCGCCCGGGTCAACGTCAAGGCCACCACCACCGAGCGCATGGGCTTCACCGGTCGCGGCGAGGGCATCGCCGCCTTCGCCGTGGTGCTGCTCAATCAGTCGTGAGCACCCAGGAGCCCCCAGCCGCTGCCGACACTGCATTCACCGCCAGGGATGCCGTTCCCGGGGCGGTGATCTGGCGCAACTTCCGTGCGCTTCCGCATGCCCACGGCCCACCACTGATCCGCTGCCGCATCCGCTCCCAGCCCGCCGATTTCGTCGTCGACGAGGTACTGGCTTTCGGGCCCGACGGCGATGGCGAGCACCGTCTGCTCAGGGTCCGCAAGACCGACGCCAACACCGACTGGGTCGCGCGCCGCCTCGCCAGCCTCGCCGGTGTGCCGCACAAGGCGGTGGGCTATGCCGGGCTCAAGGATCGCTATGCAGTCACCACCCAATGGTTCTCGGTGCATCTCGGCGGGCGGGCGGAGCCGGATTGGGGCCAGCTGGCCGCCGAGGGCATCGAGGTGCTGGAGGCCCACGCCCACAAGCGCAAGCTCCGCCGCGGTGTGCTCGCCGGAAACGCCTTCGACCTGGTGCTGAGGGACGTGAGCGGCGACACCGAGGCGCTCGCCGCCAGGGTGGATACCATCGCCCGCCTCGGTGTGCCCAACTACTTCGGCCCGCAGCGCTTCGGCCGTAACGACGGTAACCTGCACCGCGCCGCGGCGATGTTCAACGGCGCCCCCGCCGAGGACGACCGCGGCCACCGTGCGAGCCGCCATCTCATAGGCCTCTATCTCTCCGCCGCCCGCTCCCAGCTCTTCAACGAGCTGCTGGCGGCGCGCGTCGAGCGCCGGGATTGGCGCAGCGCCCTGCCGGGGGAGCGTCTGCAACTTCGGGGCAGTCACTCCCATTTCCTCGCCGAGACCATCGACGAGCGCATCCGCGAGCGCGTCGCCAGCGGCGATGCCCAGCCCACCGGGCCCCTGTTCGGCGCCGGCGCGCCGCTCACCGCCGACGAGGTCGCGGCACTGGAGGCCCACATCACCGCGCCCTTCGCGCACTGGCAGCAGGGCCTAGCCGCCGCCGGCCTCAAGCAGGAGCGCCGGCCACTGGTGCTGTACCCCGAGGCCCTGCGCCTGCACTGGACCGCGCCGGATCAGCTGCGCATCCAATTCAGCCTGCCCGCCGGCAGCTATGCCACCGCCCTGCTGCGGGAGCTGGGCGACTGGGAAGGGTAAGCCGAGAAGCCCTCCTGCTCATCATTGAGCGAACCCTTGGGTACGTAAGGGCCAGCAGGCAGCGCAAGGGTGTATGCCTGCGGGGAGACGGGCGTTGTGCCCGCAACCGGCCGGGCGGCGGACGCGGCGGACGATGCGCTTTCCCTGCGGCCTGGGCCGCGCTGCCCGCGGGAGCCCGCGCCTGTGGACAGCGTCCAAGTGCGGCCCAACGGATGCGACTTGGGCCTTGAAGCGCGCTGGGACTATGCTCTGGATAACGGAAGTGCGCTTCGTCGAGGCAATTCCGGAACGCCAAGCAAACAGAGGAGATCAAGACAAATGGCAGAGATCATCACGGCGGTGTACGCCTCTGCAGACACCCTCGCCAATGTCCGGAACGATCTGATCTCGGTGGGAATCCCACAAGAGAAGATCCGCGTCAGCGATGAGAAAAAGGAAGTGCAGGTGATGGGCCCCGAATCCGCCGAGGCCGAGATCAAAGAGATCTTCGAGCGGCA
>NZ_JAIFKJ010000011.1 GCF_019695415.1 Thiohalocapsa sp. | reverse complement strand
CAGGTACTCCTTGCGGGGTCGCTCCTCGGGCAGGCGGGCGGCCGGTATCACGTCCCCGACCCGCATCGTCAGCCGCGGCCTCTCCAGCCGCAAGGCCGCCCCCAGCGCACCCGTTGTCCCCCCAAAGCCAATCGGCAGCACCGGCGCGCCGGCGCGGTAGCTGAGCCAGGCCACGCCGGTGTGAGCCTGCATCCGGCCCGCCTCCCAGATGCCGCCCTCGGGGAAGATGGCCACCACGCCGCCCTGGCGCAACACGTCCAAGGCCTTCACCATCGCCGCGCGGTCGAACCGCCCGCGGTGGACGGGGATCATCCCGTAGAGGCTGGCCATCACCTGCGTGATCCTCTCGTGCGGGATGTCGGCCGCGCCCAGCAGCTCGATCTGCCAGGGGGTGTAGACGACGGCCAGCACGACCTCCATCGCCGCGCTGTGATTGCCAGCCACCAGTAGCGGGCCGCTCCGGGGGAAGTTCTTCCCACCTTCGAGCACGATCCGAAAGGCCAAGGGCAGTACCAGGCGTCCCAGGCCCCGCACCAGGGCGCGTGGCGCTTGTCGTCGAGGATAGGCGATGGCGTATTCGCGGTCGTCCTGGTGGTCATCCATCGTTTTGTAAGTCGCCAGCGGCTTTAGCGGCGGATAACGCCGCCCGCTTCCGCATTGTCTGGCGCAGCGCTTCGATGTCGCGCGGCACGAAGTAGCCCACGACCACGAGCAAGGCCGCGCTCGCCAGCCAGGTGCTCACGCAGATGGAAATGATGGCCGTGTGCAGTGACGTTCGCGTGGCGATGAGGCCTGCCAGCCACGGCGCCAGGGCCGCTCCGCCGTCCTCGACCAGCTTGCGCACCGCCTGGGCCGTGCTGCGCACCTCGGGCGGCGTTATGTCGGGTACGGTGGCCATCATGCTGGGTCCGTTCATCGGCATAAAGATGCCCGTGAGCCCCAGCAGGGCGGTGAACAGGACCTTCTTCTCGACCGGGACGCTCATGGTCAGCAGGAGCAGCACGGCTGCCGCCAGCGTGCCCAGGCCGCCGACGATGATGCGCCCGCGCCGGGTGCGTTTGAACAGCGCATCCCCCAGATTGCCGCCCAGCAAGTAGCCGGCCGAGATGGTGGCGATGGCCACCAGCATGGCCGTCATCGCCTGCCCGGAGGTGTAGCCCCGCTCGTTCTCCAGGTAGCGGAAGAACCAGAAGACGAGCACGTACCAGGCGAAGATGCCGAAGAAGCCCTGGGCCATCAGCAGCGGCAGGCTGCGAATGCGCAGCAGCTTCCGTACGGCCGGCCAATCGATGCGGTAGGTTCCGATTTCGTCGAGGGTCGCCAGCTCGGGCTCGGCGCTGCCCCGCGGGCGGTCGCGCACGATGATCAGGATCAGGGCCGCGATGGCGATGCCGGCGCCTCCGGTGATGAAGAAGACTTTGCGCCAGCCGAGCGTGCCGCCTAGCGTGGTCGCCAACACGGTGCCCAGAATGAAGCCCAGCGGGCCCGACATCTGCATCGCGCCGTAGACCTTGCCGCGGGCCTGGGGGCCGAAGTAGTCGGCCAGCAGGCTGTAGAGGCCGGGGTAGCTGGAGTCGTCGATGCCGGTGCTGGAGCGCGTGATCATAAACACCGGATAGGTGGGCGCCAGTGCGTTCAGCCAGGTGGTCGAGCCCCAGATGAAGGAGGCCAACGCCAGCAATCGATCGCGGGCGTAGCGGTCATAGAGGTAGCCCCAGACCGGGTAGAGCAAGGCGGCGACGAGCAGGGCCAGACTGGAGACGGCCCCCATCTGGGCCTCGTTGATGCTAAAATCCGCCATAATGGAGGTGGTGAGGGGGCCGATGAGCAGCTTGTCGGCCTGGTGGAGCAACATAAAGAGGAAGAAGACGAACGCGATGAGCCAGCGATAGCGAGATGTCATACAGTCTCCAGCGTGTCTAAGGGATGAAAGAATGGGCTCCCCGTCGTCGAAGGGCACGTAGCCGACCAGGATGTCGGGGCGTTTCGCGGGGTAAAGCCTCAGCGAAAATCACCACACCCCAGGCATCAGCCGGTGCCGAACCCGCTCCGCGTACTCGGCGTACCCATCCAGATTGGCTTGCAGGAACTCGTCCTCCATCGCCGTTCGCCAGACGAAGAAGAAGGTCAGCCCCAGGGATGGCAGGATAGACAGCCACGATCCGAGCGCTATGCTGCTGGCCAAAAAGATCAGGGAAAATCCACAATAGCCCGGATGTCGGACGTACCGGTACGGCCCGCCCGTGACCACTCTCTGACCCCGATCATCCTGAACCCGCACCGCCTTCGCGAAGAAGCGATTCATCTGGATTGACCAGGTGATCAATCCAAATCCGATCACGGTCACGCCCAGGCCCACTAACTGAGCCCAGTTCGGCACGCTGTCAGACCAGTGGTAACGCCCCACATCCAGGCCCGCGATGAGGAATGGGGCGATCACGGCTGGCAACCCCAGAACCTGAAGCAGGCGACCGCTTTTCTCAGCTCCGAACTGTGACCGCTCGCGCATCAGATCGCGGTCCATTATGAGCCCGATGGTGGTCGTCGATCCCACCCAGATCAGCAAAGTCACCCAGAAGAACGGCAGATCCACCCGGCCCGCCGCGAGGAACAGGGTTCCTCCAAGGAGGACCGTCACCCAAACTGCTACCCCAAGCACGACGAATGTTTTCTTCATTTTCATTCTCCTGGATATTCAGTGTCAGCCGATCGCGGACTCTTGATACTTGCATACGTCCCGATCCGGAAGTTTGACCGCTCACGGTTGAATGCACTATGTAGTGACGGTCTGATCGTGCACTTATAAGCGCAGAGACTACAGTCGGCGGCGAGTTGCTGGGCCAGCTTCAGCGCCAGCAAGAACGGCTTCGGTCAGCTTGTCCAGCTCTTCCTCCCGACCCTTGAAGGTGGGCATTGGCTCGGGTATTTGGTGGAGAAAGATGACACAGACGAGCTGCGGAAGTGAATGCTACCTTGATCGCAGGCGTGGTCGGGGAGAAAGCCAATCTGATGGCATCTAATTGATGCTTGAATTGGCTTGTGGACTTTGTCATCAATTTCTCAGATGTCCACAATGCGAATAACTTCAAATAAGAATCTCCAAAAAACTGCGGGGAGAAAATTTGCAATCCTAAGAATTTTCAACCGGTTACGAATCTGACTTGCAATGGGAGACCTAATTTCCTCAAGGATAGCCCAAGCCCGCTGATGGTGCTTGATCGCTTGCTCCGTCAGCCCCAGTTCCGCGTACACTAGTCCCAGGTTGCCTAACCAAGCTCCTTCGTTGCGCTGGTCGCAGATATCGCGGGCGATAATCAGGGCTTGCTGATAGTGCTTGATGGCCAAATCCAGCTGGCCCATATCGTGGT
>NZ_JAIFKJ010000576.1 GCF_019695415.1 Thiohalocapsa sp. | reverse complement strand
GGCTTTCTTTCGCGCGACGCCATCGGTCTCTCGTCATGGGCTTCAAATGCGGCATCGTGGGCCTGCCCAACGTCGGCAAGTCCACCCTCTTCAACGCGCTGACCCGCTCGGGGATTGCCGCGGAGAACTACCCCTTCTGCACCATCGACCCCAACGTCGGCGTCGTGCCGCTGCCCGATGCGCGGCTCGATGCCATCGCCGCCATCGTCAAGCCGGCCCAGGTGATTCCCACCACCATGCAGTTCGTCGATATCGCCGGGCTGGTGGCGGGCGCCTCCCGCGGTGAGGGGCTCGGCAACAAGTTCCTCGCCAACATTCGCGAGACCGACGCCGTGGCACATGTGGTGCGCTGCTTCGAGGACGACGACGTGGCCCACGTCTCGGGCACCGTCGACCCGGTGCGCGACATCGAGGTCATCGACACCGAGCTGGCGCTGGCGGATCTGGAGACCGTCGGCAAGGCCCTGGACCGCGTCACCAAGGCGTCCAAGACCGGCGACAAGACCCAGCTCGCCCGCAAGGCCCTGCTGGAGCGCGTCGCCGCGCATCTGGACGAGGGCCGCCCGGTGCGCGCCATGGACCTCAGCGACGACGAGCGCGCGGACCTGCGCGAGCTCTTCCTGCTCACCGCCAAGCCGACCATGTACGTTGCCAACGTCGCCGACGACGGCTTCGAGGACAACCCGCTGCTGGACCAGGTCCGCGAGCACGCGGCCAAAGAGGCCGCCGAGGTCGTCCCCGTCTGCGCCGCCATCGAGGCCGAGATCGTCGAGCTCGACGAGGACGAGCGGGCGGAGTTCCTGGCGGACCTCGGCCTCGAGGAGCCTGGCCTGAACCGGGTTGTGCGCGCGGGCTACCGGCTGCTGGGGCTCGAGACCTACTTCACCGCCGGCCCCAAGGAATGCCGCGCCTGGACCATCCCGGCGGGCGCGACCGCGCCGCAGGCCGCCGGCGTGATCCACACCGACTTCGAGCGCGGCTTCATCCGCGCCGAGGTGATCGCCTTTGAGGACTTCATTGCCTGCAATGGCGAGCAGGGCGCCAAGGAGGCCGGCAAGCTCAGGAGCGAAGGCAAGGACTACATCGTCCGCGACGGCGACGTGATCCACTTCCGGTTCAATGTATAAAGGGGTGCGTGCCGAATTACGGTGGAAGGGTCCGGACCCGATACGCGCGCCGTCGCAACTGGCCTCTCATCACTCAAAACGCCGATGTCTCTGATCGTCCAAAAATACGGCGGCACCTCGGTGGGCAGCACCGAGCGCATCCAAGCCGTCGCCGCCAAAGTCAAGCAGAGCCGCGATGCCGGCCACAAGGTCGTCGTGGTGGTCTCCGCCATGTCCGGCGAGACCGACCGCCTGCTCGGGCTTGCCCATGCCCTCCAGGCCCAGCCGTCCCCGCGCGAGCTGGACGTCCTCCTTTCCACCGGCGAGCAGGTCACCATCGCGTTGCTGGCCATGGCGCTCGAGGCGCTCGGCTGCCCGGCGCGCTCCTACACCGGCGCCCAGGTGCAGGTCCGCACCGACAGCGCGCACAACAAGGCGCGCATCACCAACATCGACGGCGCCCGCGTGCAGTCGGATCTCGACGCCGGCCGTGTCGTCATCGTCGCCGGCTTCCAGGGCATCGACGAGCACGGCAACATCACCACCCTGGGGCGCGGCGGCTCCGACACCTCCGCCGTCGCCATGGCCGCCGCGCTCAAGGCCGACGAGTGCCAGATCTACACCGACGTGGACGGCGTCTACACCACAGACCCGCGCATCGAGCCCAAGGCACGCCGGCTGCCGCGCATCACCTTCGAGGAGATGCTGGAAATGGCCAGCCTCGGCTCCAAGGTGCTGCAGATTCGCGCTGTGGAATTCGCCGGCAAATACCGAGTGCCACTGCGGGTGCTCTCCAGCTTTCAGGCAGGCGAGGGCACGCTCATCACCTTCGAGGAGGACCACGTGGAAGAGGCCAAGATCGCCGGTATCGCCTTCGCCAAGGACGAGGCCAAGCTCACCATCCTCGGCGTGCCGGACCAGCCGGGCGTCGCGCACAAGATCCTAGGGCCCATCTCCGATGCCAACATCGAGGTGGACATGATCATCCAGAACATCGCTGCCGACGCCCAAACCACCGATTTCACCTTCACGGTGCACCGCAACGACTACGCCAAGGCGCTCGGCATTCTGCAGGACACCGCCCGCGCGCTGTCGGCGCGCGAGGTCCACGGCGATGAGCGCATCGTTAAGGTGAGCCTGGTGGGCGTCGGCATGCGCTCCCATGCCGGCATCGCGAGCCGCATGTTCGAGGCCCTGGCGCGTGAGGGCATCAACATCCGCATGATCAGCACCTCAGAGATCAAAATCAGCGTCGTCATCGACGAGAAATACCTCGAGCTCGGCGTGCGGGCGCTGCACGACGCCTTCGACCTCGCGAAGGAGGCTTGAGCCAGCCGCTGCGTCCACGGAAATACCTTTCGTCGGCTCGTGTGCTCATGCCTCCGGCGATAGTCCCAAGAAAAGCCGCAAATGTACGCAAAACACGACTTGTCTTGGCGAAGAGGCTGATGCAAAGGAAAATTCTCAACTGTTACAATTCAGCGTCGGGTCGGCATTCCGCCACCCGTACATTGGTTGAGTGCGGTCCCTCGATGGCGGCTGGCCGGTGCGGGAACCACGGCGGCGGGTCGGACGTCGAAGGACTGAAACGCAAGGAATGAAAGGGAGACAACTATGCTGATTCTGACCCGTCGTGTCGGGGAAACCCTGATGATCGGCGACGACGTCACCGTCACCGTCCTGGGTGTCAAGGGTAACCAGGTTCGCATTGGCGTCAATGCGCCCCGCGACGTCGCCGTTCATCGGGAAGAGATCTACGAGCGCATCAAGCGCGAGCAAGAACAGGCCGCAGCCCAGGGGGACGGCGGAGGCGCGCCCACCAGCGTTCCCCCGGGCCATAGCAGCTGACCAACAGCGGCGGCTACCTCCAACCCGGCCGGAGCACACCGGCCGGCCGGGCCTGAGGCAAAGAAGAGACGCGCCGGCAGTCCGGCTCACCCTCATGCATGGCACTTGGCCGCCCGTCCCACCGAAAGGCTGACTGATTCACCCGCAGACCGGTCTCGCACATCGCAGCGGCCTCCAAACATCGCGCGAAACCCTGAGGGGACGGTCTCGACTGCTCACCACCCGCCCCCGCAACATCAGCCCAAGTCGCAGACGGCTGCCGCAGCCGCCGAAACGGGGCTGGACCGGGTCCCTACTCATGCTGCTACAATGCTGGGCCGAAAAGGAGAGATGGCCGAGTGGCTGAAGGCGCTCCCCTGCTAAGGGAGTATGGGTTAATAGCCCATCGAGGGTTCGAATCCCTCTCTCTCCGCCA
>NZ_JAIFKJ010000085.1 GCF_019695415.1 Thiohalocapsa sp. | reverse complement strand
CGCCGCAGCGGGGGCCCCTTGGTGAGCAGTACCGATGATCTCGAACCCCGGCAGGCCTTCCGTTTTCACGGGCGAGAGATCAGCGAAGACAGCCGGGGAGAAAACCCTGGGACCGCAGTCAGAATCGTCGGCGCCTTCCGCCAGCGGGAAAAGGGGGCGCGCGTCGGGGGCGGGGAAGGTGGCGGGGTCTTCGGTGCTCATGTGCGGCTCATTCTTCGTATCGCACAGGGCGCCACTGGGGGTGTCTGCGCAGTCGGGCCGGCTGTCGGTGGGGCCGCGCGAGATCTTGCGACCCAGGATCGCGCCTGTCCAATTGTCGGTGTCGGAGACCGCCTGAAAGACGATGCTGTCCTCGGTTATAGATGTTGTGGTGACCTCGACGGGGGCATGGGCCGTCTGCGTGTCAGCGAAGTGAGGCGGGATCTTGTCCGGGACTTCATCGCCGTGCGCTGGTGTCACGAGCACCAAGTGAGAAAATGCGGCTCCCAACAGCGCTCTGCGGAGACGGCGATCTTCTTTAGAGAGAGATCGGGGCAGCATTCTGCATTGCCGATCACGATACGGATGCCCCGTCATCCTAATAGGCATGCTTCGCAACCGTGGACTGAAGAATGGCGCGACCCTGATCATTCCCACCAAAGCCGACGCTGGTTACTGTGTAGAAGTATGTACCGACGCCTTTTGAGGCATCTGCGAGGTCGAGCGCCAACACCTTACGCACGTCGATATGAACGCGCGGCTGCGTCCTGACATCCGGGAAGGCCGTGTTGGTGCTGTCACCGAGGGCGCCGGCCAGCGTGCCGTAATCGACACCCTCGGTGATGTCTGCCACCGCAGAGGTCTGCCAGTCCTCCAATACCTCATCGATGTGGGTGCAGCTGTCGGCATCGGTCTCGGCTTCGGCGCTGGAGCACGCCTGCCAGATGACCTGTGTACCGTCGAGGAAGTGGTCGCCCCGAACATCTGACTGCTCGATGTAGGCGAGTCCGACGTGCAGCGCAGCCTCCGCGGCCTGGAGCGCGATGTTGTTCTGGCGCATGTTGCCGACCAGGCGCTCCTGCAGCACGGTGGTCTGCTGGCCGCTGATGCCCAGCATGGTCACAACCAGGAGAATGGCCAGCCCCAGGATCAACACGGCGCCACGTTGGCGGCGGGGCGGGCGCAAGCGGTGCGGGACAGGTTTCCTCTCTGCAGGCCTACCCATGGCCGTTAATCCTTGGCGAGCCAAGGGGTCGCGGGCCGCAGCGCCACGTCCAGACGCAGACGTTGGTAGAGCCTGTGGTCGGCGGGATAGGCCGCCCCAAGCCGGTCGGCCGAATCGTCATTCGGGGGCCAGTTTGTGCTGGTCGGCGCCCGCGGCTCGGCGGCCGCATTGGTCTCAGCCGTTGTCAAGAGCAGTTCGAGGGACGCAGCGCGCACCCGGGCCCAAGCATCCGCATCCAGCGCCGCGGCAGCTTCTCCGCTGAACAGCGGATCGCCCGCGTGGCTGCCGTGGCCACTGTAGGTAACCCGCATGTCCGCCACGTTCGGCACCAGGGCTTGGTTCCGACCACCTGCACGTTGGAGGTCGTAGACACAAAGCGCAGGGCGGTAGTCATCGGGCTGGTAGCTTCCGCTGCCAGGTCGGCATTTGTCCCGAGCGGCGCCGGTTTGCAGCCTATTGTCCTGCGTGCAGCAGATATAGAACACGCGGTAGACCAGCGGGTAGAGCCAAGCCTGCGGATCACCGGCCCTGCTGTTGTACGGGATCTCCAAGCCGGACGAGCCATAGACGCGGGTGCCCGCGCTCGGATAGAGATCATCCGCCGCATTCACCTGTCCAGCGTGGCCCGCGCGTGCGTGCTCCACGAATGGCGGACTGTCGTCAACGTTGCTGACTGCGAAAACGTGGGCGCTGCGGCAATTGGAGATGAGGGCAAGCTCACCGTCCTTGAGCCCGCTCGCGCCCGCGAGATTGATGCGCCCCGTGGCGGTATCCTCGCCCGAGCCGTCCCCCAACGGACCAGCCACGGCGACACCGATCGGCTCCACACCCCAGGCCAGCAGCATATCGCCGCCGACGTAACGCTCCGCGAGCGACGTCCGCGCTTCAGCCGGCAGGGGGATGTCGTCGAAATCGCTCGCTGTGCTGAGCTCGCTTTGGTCGAAACCGAGGGGTCGTCCGGTCTGCAGGAGGTGTTCCCCCGAGCAGCCGGCACCGTCGAGGAGAGCGCAGGCCTTGACCGTCAGCGTGCCCTCGACTTGGTGCAGGTCGAGGCTCTTGCAGGGCATGGTTCGACTCGGCCGCAATTCCTTGGCAAGCAGCATGGACGCGATCCGGCCGTTCTCCTGCAGTCGGGCGAAGGCCTCTTCGCGCCTGTATGTGGCCTTGGTGCTGGCGAGGATCTCGGTCAGGCCCAACACCACGATTGCGCCCAAGGCCAGGGTTACCATGAGCTCCACCAGCGAGACACCGCTCTGTCCCGCAGCAGCGCGGGGGAGATCTGCGGGCAGGGTGGACAGTCCTTGGTTGCCGGTCAGCGTCTTCACAGCGGCAATTTCGCGCATAGGCTGAATGCCATCGCCCCGGTGTTGCGGCCGGTTTGTGCAACGGTGTCGTTTTCCGCGCGGGCGTCGTCCCAGCGGATGGTGATGGCGCAATAGCCCTGGGCGCAGACGTTGCCTGCGGTGCAGTCGAGCTCGCCGAGCGATTGACCGTCGGGTGGCTTCAATGGCGAGAGTCCCAGCTCTGCAGCCCAGGTGCCGAAGCCCGTATGGGTGCCCGCCGCTGTTTCTGACGCCGCTGCGCCGCCGTCGCCCGTGTTGGTTGTTAGAGCGACCCCTGCGAGCTGGTCGGGATAGGCGCGCACAAGATCCGCCAGCGCATAGGCAGCAACAGTGGCATGGGAGCGCAGGTAGGCGCTGTGGTTGCTGCGCATGGCGGCGAGCTGCAGCCCGGCAACGCCGAGGGCGCCGACCGCGATGATGAACAGTGTCACCACGACCTCCACCAGTGAGAAGCCGCGCTGGCTTGCAAATTGGTGGGCACGCGTCATCCTAGCCTTCCTTTCACGGACTGCGGACATGGCCTGGCCGTGTACGGTTTTAGGTTATTCTACTGTCTATGTTATCGGGGTAAGCCCTAGCCCGGGAAGGAGGCTGCGAGAATTGCAGCGCGTACACCGATGGAAATCGGCATTGTTGCGACCAGCGGGGGACGGCTTGGTCAAAACTGCGTGGTTGATGGGATGCACGGTGCTGATTCTGTTGCCGCTGCCGGGTGACGCAGAAATCTACCGCTACCGGGATGCCACCGGTACCTGGGTGTTCTCCGACCGCCCGCCGCCCGGCCACTTAGGCACGCCGCCGACAGCAACACCCGCAGGGGCGCAGGCAACGCAG
>NZ_JAIFKJ010000513.1 GCF_019695415.1 Thiohalocapsa sp. | reverse complement strand
CTCCTTCATTTTCAGCGACTTGCGTCGCCGAAAATGGCGGGGCATCCTGCCCCGCGCGGGAAGCGCCAATCAATCGGCGCTTCCCAAAGTCGCCGCGGCCAGAGGCCGCTCGGCGAGCGGCGCCCGGCGGTGACAGACGCGGTTTGCGGCGCGGACCTTACAGCACCTTGGTCACCAGCTTGACGCTGGTATCGTTGGGGTCGGTCTCGATGCGGAATCCGAGCGACTTCATCAGCGCCAGCATGCGTGTGTTCGCAGCGAGCACTTCGCCCTCCATGATGCGCAGGCCGCGGGCGCGCGCGTTCTGCATCAGTGAGCTCATGAGCCGCGCCCCGATGCCGCGGCTGCGCACCCGGTCGGCAACGACGATGGCAAACTCGCAGCTGTCGCCGCCGGGACGGGTCATATAGCGGGCGACACCCACCTGTACCTCTTGACCGTCCTCTGCCATGACGCCGATGAGCGCCATCTCCCGGTCGTAGTCGATCTGCGTGAAGCGCACCAGCATCTCCGGCGACAGCTCCTTGATGGCCTGCATGAAGCGGAAGTACTTGGTCTGCTCCGACAGCCCGCGCACGAAGGCCTGCTCCATCTCCGCGTCTTCCGGCCTGATGGGTCGGATGGTGAGGTCCGTGCCGTCCGGCAGGGGCACGTGCTCGATGAGGTGCTGCGGGTATGGGTGAATGGCCATGTGGCCGTAGAGCGATTGCTGCGGCGGGCGGTACTCCACACAAATGCGCGCGTCCACGGCAATGACCTCGAGGTCATTGCCGATGAGTGGGTTCACCTCCATGCCGATAATTTCCGGCAGCTCGCAAACCATCTCTGACACCCGCTGCAGGATGCGCGCGAGCGCCTGGCGATTCATGGGCGGCTTGTTGCTGTAGGCACCCATGAGCCGGTCCACACGGGTGTGAGCGATCATGGTCTGAATGATGAACGCATTGAGCGGTGGGAGCCCCATGGCGCAGTCTTGTATCAACTCATGCTCGGTACCGCCGGCGCCAAAGCTGATCACGGGCCCGAACACCGGATCGCGGGCGACGCCGACCATCAGCTCGCGCGCCGCCCGCGTCGGCACCATGTGCTCCACGGTGACGCCATCGATGCGCGCTTCGGGTCGCAGCTTGGCGGCGCGCTCGGTGAGCTCCGTGTAGGTCCGGCGAATGGTCTGGGCGTCGCTCAGGTTTAGGCGTACGCCGTCCACGTCGGACTTGTGCTGCAGATCCGGCGAGCAGATCTTCATGACCACCGGAAAGCCGAGCGCTTCCGCCGCCATGAGTGCCTCGTTGGGGCTGCGGGTCATGACCGCCTGGGTGGTGGGAATGCGAAAGGCCGAGAGCACCGCCTTGGCCTCGATGGTGCCGAGGGTCTTGCGCCCCTCGGCCATTACGCCCTCGATGATGAGGCGCGCCCCTTCTACATCTGGTGTGCTCTGCTGCGACAGGGGCCCCGGTGACTGCACCAGGAGCTTCTGGTTGCGGTTGTGCTCGGCGAGGTAGGACATGGCGTCCACGGCCACCTCGGGGGACTCGAAGTGCGGCACCCCGGCCTCAGAGAACAAGCGGTGCGCATCGCCAACGCTCGCCTGCCCCATCCAGCAGGTGAGCACCGGCTTGCGTGTCTGCTCGGCGGCGGCAATGACCTCCTGCGCGGTGGCCGTGGGGTCGCCACAGTCGGCGAAGGGCGCGAGCAGCACCACCACGCCGTCCACGTGCTCGTCCTTGAGGCAGGCATCCAGCGCGGCTCGGTAACGCACCTCGGTGGCATCACCGATGACGTCGACCGGATTGTTTTGTGACCAATGCTTGGGCAACGCCTGCTGCAGGGCCGCCCGGGTCGCGTCGCTGAACTGCGCAAGGCGCAGCCCACGCTCTACCGCCCGGTCTGCCGCCAGCACGCCGGGCCCACCGCCATTGGTGATGATGGCAATCCGGTCTCCGCCGAGCCTGCGCCCAGCGCCGAACACCTGGGCCGCGGCGAAAAGCTGCCAGAGGCGCTCCACCTGCACCGCGCCACTGCGCTCCATGGCCGCGGAAAAGGCCTGCGCTGAACCCATCCAGGCACCGGTGTGGGACAGGGCGGCGCGGGAGCCCGCGGGATGCCGCCCGCTCTTCACCACCACCACAGGCTTTAGGCGCGCGGCCGCCCGCAGGCCACTCATGAAGCGCCGGGCGTCGCGAATACCTTCAACGTAGAGCAGGATGCTCTGGGTCTTCGGGTCCAGCGCCAAGTAGTCCAGCACGTCGCCGAAGTCCACGTCCGCCGCCGCACCCAGGGATACCACGGCCGAGTAGCCGAGCCGCCGCGGACCGGACCAATCCAGCATCGCACTGCACACGGCGCCGGACTGGGACACCAGCGCCACCCGGCCGGGCAGTGCCAGGTCCGGCCCATACGCGGCATTGAGTCCGGTTGAAGGCCGCATGACGCCCAGGCAGTTCGGCCCCAGCACGCGGATGCGGTTGCGCCGCGCCGCCTCGACCATGCGCTCCTGCAGTACCGCGCCGCGCTGGTCCTTTTCTGCGAAGCCCGCGGTGTAGACCACCGCCGCCCGCACCCCGAACCCGCCGCATTGATCCAGGATGCCCGGAACCGTCTCCGCTGGCGTGGCGATGAGGGCGAGATCCACGTGCTTATCCAAGGCCGCCAGGTCGGGCCAGCAGGCGTGCCCCTGGACCTTTTCGTACTTGGGATTGATGGGGTAACACTGGCCTTTGAAGCCGGCCTCAAGCAGGTTCTGAAATACTGTCCCGCCGAGCGAGTCCTCGCGCTCGCTGGCGCCAAACACGGCCACCGCGTCTGGCAAAAATAGTTGGTCGACATCGGACAGCCACATGGCCGCTTGCCCTCCCGGGCAGAAAAGGGATTAAGCTTCGGTGACCGCATCACCACGGGGCCGCCACCATGAATCTTGCCTTCATCTCTCACGAGGACTGCCGGCTGCACCAGATGGGCGCACACCATGTGGAGGTGCCCGAGCGCCTGCATGCCATCACGGACCGGCTCATCGCCGCCGGGCTGGAGATGCTTCTGTCGCATTATGACGCGCCCAAGGCCACCCGTGAGCAGCTGGTGCGCGTGCATCATCCGAGCTACGTGGACGCTCTATTCGAGGCTGCACCCACCGCAGAGGATGTGCTGGTCTGGCTGGACGGCGATACGGCGATGAATCAGGGCACACTGGACGCGGCCTTGCGCGCCGCTGGTGCGGCTGCCTATGCCGTCGACCTGGTAATGGGTGAGCGCCACCATGCCGCCTTCTGCGCCGTGCGCCCGCCCGGCCATCATGCCGAGCGTCAGGCGGCCATGGGGTTTTGCTTTTTCAATAACGTTGCCGTGGGTGCCGCCCATGCCATGGCGGAGCATGGCATCGAGCGCATTGCCATCGTCGACTTCGACGTGCACCACGGCAACGGCACTGAGGACATCGTCGCCGGCGACGAGCGCGTGCTTTTCTGCTCAAGCTTCCAGCACCCCTTCTACCCAGGCACCGGCGCCGACAGCCAGGCCCCCAATGTGCTCAACATTCCCCTGCCGGCACGCACCGACGGCGCCGCCTTCCGCAGCGCCGTGGAGATGCACTGGCTGCCGCGTCTAGAGGCCTTTGCACCGCAGCTGCTGATGATCTCCGCCGGCTTCGACGGCCATGCCGAGGACGACATGGCGCACTTCAACCTGCGCGAGCCGGATTACGCGTGGATCACCAAGCAGCTGCACGATCTCGCCGAGCGCCATGCCGGGGGGCGCATCGTCTCCTGCCTGGAGGGCGGTTACAACCTCTCCGCTCTCGGCCGGAGTGTGGCCGTGCATCTGGATGAGCTAATCGGGCACGGCTAGGCACGCGGCCAGATACGGAGCGTCCGCCCAACGCTCCAACGCTCCAACGCTGGAGCGTTGGGGCCCACCGAAGACGACATGGCCGCCCCGCGGCGGGGTCAATCCTCGAGCCGCTTCTCCAGAAAGACATGCTGCACGAGATCACCGGCGCTGATGCCGGCGCCGAAGCCGAGCCGTCGGTAGAGGGCCATGGCGGCGGGGTTGTCTTCGCGCACTTCCAGCGTGATCTTGCAGTGGCCGCGCGCGCGGGCGAGGTCTTCCACCGCCGCCAGCAACCGTCGGCCAATGCCCCGGCCGCGCCAGCCGGGCAGGACGGCGAGGTCATGCACATTGGTGAGCGCCCGCGCCCGGAAGGTGGAAAACCCGGTGAAGCACACGGCTACGCCCACGGGCTCCGTTCCCATCCGTGCCAGCAGGACTGACGCGCCCGGGAAGCTTCGCAGGGCCGACACCAGCTCCGCCTTGGTCGCAGCCGGCAGCGGCTTGCCCGCGCCCATCGGATCGGCCGCATAGCTATCGAGCACGGCAATGAGGTCGGCCGCGTCCCGCCCACTGGCGAGATCGGCACTGTGGATCTCAACGGTTGGCTCATTCAAGCTCGGGGGCTCCGCGGTGATTCCACGAGAAGGCCCCGATTATCCCCACCACTGCAAACAACGCCAGCCCATAGGACGACAGCATGCCGGCCAGCACGCCCAAGACGGCCATCTTATGGCTCCGCCGCGATCTCCGCCTCGCCGACAATCCGGCCCTGGCCGCCGCCTTGGCCCGTTGCGAGCGCGTGGTGCCCGTCTACATCCATGCACCGGACGAGGAGGCCCCCTGGGAGCCGGGTGGCGCCGCGCGCTGGTGGCTGCACCATAGCCTGACAGCGCTGGCCGCCGACCTGGCCGCCGCCGGCTCGGCGCTGTTCGTGGCCCGCGGCGAATCGCTGCCGACCCTGCGGTGGCTGGTCAAGGCCGCCGGCGCCAGCGAGTGCCACTGGAACCGCCTATACGAGCCTGCCACCATCAAGCGCGACACGGCCGTGAAGCAGGCCCTGCGCGCCGAAGGCATCCACTGCGAGAGCCACAACGCGGCGATGCTATTCGAGCCCTGGACCCTCAAGACCGGCGCCGGCGATCCCTACCGGGTGTTCAGCCCCTACTGGCGGCGCTGCGTGCCGAGGCTGGATGAGGTGCCAGCACCCTGCCCTGCGCCGTCAGGGCTGCCTGGGCTGCCAGACGGACTCGAGTCCCTGTCCATCGAGGCCCTGGAGCTGATGCCCAAGGTCCGCTGGGACCAGGGCCTCGCCGATACCTGGCGGCCCGGCGCCGCTGGCGCCGCGGCCCGTCTCCGGGCCTTTCTGGATGACGCAGTGCAGGACTATACCGATGGCCGAGAGCGACCAGCCGAAGCCGGCACCTCGGCGCTCTCGCCGCACATCCATTGGGGCGAGCTCGGCCCGCGACAGATCCTGGCGGCAGTGCGCGAGGCGGGCGGCGTTATGACCGAAGGCGGCGCCGGGCACTTCGTGCGCGAGCTGGGGTGGCGGGAGTTCAGCATGCAGATGCTGTTTCACTTTCCACGGACACCGCTGGAACCCCTGGACGCCAAGTTTGCTGACTTCCCCTGGCGTCGCGATGACGACAACGCGCTGCTCACGGCATGGCAGCTCGGGCGCACCGGCATACCCATTGTGGATGCCGGCATGCGCCAGCTCTGGCACACCGGCTGGATGCACAATCGGGTGCGCATGGTGGTGGCCTCGTTTCTCACCAAGAATCTGCGCCTGCCTTGGCAGGAAGGCGCGCGTTGGTTCTGGGATACCCTGGTGGACGCCGACCTCGCGAGCAACACCCAGGGCTGGCAGTGGGCAGCCGGGAGCGGCGCCGATGCCGCGCCCTACTTTCGCATCTTCAATCCGGTGCGCCAGGGGGAGCGCTTCGATGCCGCCGGCGACTATGTGCGCCGCTGGTGCCCGGAGCTTAGCGCCCTGCCGAACAAGCTGATCCACCAGCCCTGGGCGGGCAAGCCGGCGGAGCTGGATGCCGTGGGCATCCGGCTCGGGGATCACTACCCGCAGCCTGCGGTGGACCTGAAGGCGTCTCGCGACGAGGCCTTGGCCGCGTTCGAGCAGATCAAGTCGGGTTGACGGCGGCCATCGCCAGCCGGCGCGGGCCGCGCTACCCTATTGGGCTAGGGAAACCGCCTAGCAAGCCGACGCCGTACCGCCATGGCCCAGCAAGTCCTCAAGGTCCCGCCCACCAAGAACACGCTGCTCACGCTCAAGAAGCAGGTCAAATTCCTCGAAGAAGGCCATGACCTGCTGGAGCGCAAGCGCGAGCTGCTGACGCGCCTGGTGTACGAGCGCATCGGCGAGTACCGCCGCCTGCGTGAGGCGAGCCAGCGGGCACTGGACGAGGCCTACCGCTGCCTCGGCATCACCCATCTGCGCATGGGCAGCCGCGGCCTTCATCAGGCGGCTCTCGGTGCGCCGGCGGTGCTCAGCGTGGACATCCTGCCCCGGCGCTCACTGGGTGTGGAGTACCCCGCCGTTACCGCAGGGCGCCGGCCCATCGAGCCCGTGGGCCTGCTCGGCAGCGATGCGAGCTTCGACACCACCCGCGAGCGCCTGGCCGACGCCGCCGTGGTGCTGGCGCAGCTCGGCGAGGTGGAGATCGCACTGCACCGGCTCATGGAGGAGCAGCGCAAGGCGCAGAAGCGTGTCAATGCGCTCAAGTACAACATCATCCCGCTGTACCGGCGCACCATTCATTTCATCCAGTCGGCGCTGGAAGAGGAAGAGCGCAACACGCTGTTCCAGGTCAAGGTGCTGCGTGAGCGCCAGGAGACGGCGGCTGGCTGAGGGCGTGTGAGCCAGCGCGGTAGGGACGCGCTGGGTTGTCGGCATCGACCCAGTTGATGGCGCGCGAAGTCGCCGTCATTGGACCCTGTGGGGCGGCGGCACCGCCGCCGTCACCCGACCACCCACCCGGAGGATCACAATCATGGATTCAAGCTCCCTGAAGGGCCTCGAATTCCTTGTCATTATCGGCGCTGTGGCCTGGTTCTACGTGTCGCAGCAGAACAAGCTTAAGCGGCTGAAGGCCGAGCGCGAAGCCAAGGCAGAGCAGGCCGAGACCAAGGCCGGCGACGACTGAAGAGATTGGCCCTGTGGGAGCGCCCCTCTGGCCGCGACGACGGCCCGGCTGAGTGAGTCGCGGCCAGAGGCCGCTCCCACAGGGCGTCAGGGCCGCAGCACCTCGAGCCCGCCCATGTAGGGCACCAGCGCATCCGGCACTCGGACGCTGCCGTCCGCGCACTGGTAGTTCTCGAGCACCGCCACCAGCGTGCGGCCTACGGCGAGGCCCGAGCCGTTCAGCGTGTGCACCAGCTCGGGCTTGTTGGTCTCGGGGTTGCGCCAGCGCGCCTGCAGCCGCCGCGCCTGGAAGTCGCCGAAGCTGGAGCAGGAAGAAATCTCCCGATAGCGGTCCTGCCCCGGCAGCCAGACCTCCAGGTCGTAGGTTTTGACAGCGCTGAAGCCGAGGTCACCAGTGCAGAGCGTTACCACGCGATACGGCAGCTGCAAGCGCTGCAGGATGGTCTCGGCATGACCCGTCAGCGCCTCCAGCGCATGGAACGAGTCTTGCGGGCGCACGGCCTGCACCAACTCCACTTTCTCGAACTGGTGCTGGCGGATCATGCCGCGGGTGTCCTTGCCGTAAGAGCCCGCCTCGCTGCGGAAGCAGGGGGTATGGGCGACCCATTTGCGCGGCATGGCGTCGGCTTCGACGATGACGTCCCGCACTAGGTTGGTCACCGGCACCTCGGCGGTGGGGATCAGATAGAAGTCCCGACCGGCGTCGCCCTCGTCGGATTGGCCGCCCGGCACTCGGAAGAGGTCGGCGGCGAATTTGGGCAGCTGACCAGTGCCGGTGAGGCTGTCCGCGTTCACCAGGTAGGGCACATAGGTCTCGGTGTAGCCATGCTCGGTGGTGTGCACGTCCAGCATGAACTGGATCAGCGCCCGGTGCAGCCTGGCGAGCGGCCCGCTCAGCACCACGAAGCGCGCCGCCGTGAGCTTGGCGGCGGCGTCGAAGTCCATCCAGCCGGCGGGCACGCCGAGATCCACATGATCCTTGGGCGTGAAATCGAATGCCGGCGGGTCGCCCCAGCGGCGCTCCTCGCGGTTGGCGGACTCGTCGGCGCCGTCCGGCACGCTCGCATCCGGCAGGTTGGGCAGGCCGAGGCTGATAGCGCGCAGCTCGGCCTGAAGCTCGGCGAGGTCGTTGTCGAGGGCCTTCAGCTGGTCGCCGAGCCCGGCGATCTCGGCCTTGAGCGGCTCGATATCCTCCCCCGCCGCCTTGGCCTTGCCGATGGCCTTGGAGCGGGTGTTGCGCAGGTTTTGCAGCTCCTGCACCTGCGTCTGCAATGCTTTGCGGCGCGTCTCCAGGGCTTGCAGGCGGGCAGTGTCTACAGCAACGCCGCGGCGGGCGAGCTGTGCGGCGACATGGTCGAGGTCGGCGCGCAGCAGTTTCGGGTCCAGCATGATTCGGTCTCGTTGATCGAGGGAAACGCCGATTGATTGGGCATCCTACCGGCCGTTGCTTTCGACACTGACGCTCCAGGACACCACATGCCCCGGCTCGACGAAGTCTTTGATCCGCTCGATGGCGGCACGGGCGCGGTCCGGGCGGTCGAAGAACTCCAGCACCAGTGGCAGATCCGAAGAGAGATCCACCAGGCTCGTGCCGTGCACCACGCCGGAGGCACCAAAGCCGGCGACACCGCGCGTCACGGTGGCACCGCAGACACGCAGCTCATCGTGCAGGCACTTGAGCAGGGCCTTCAGGCCATGATCGGACTCACTCAGGTAGACGCGCACCATGGTGGCCCAGAGGAGCTGCTGCTCCTCTGGGCTGTTGGTCGTGTCGGTGTGCGGTTGCGGCTCGCTCATAATGCCCTCGCGGCAGCGATGCCGGCCCAGCAGGCGGCGATGCAGACCAGCACGCTGACGGCGATGTTCAGCAGGGCCGGCAGCATCTCGCCCTGCTCCATCAGCGTCAAGGTCTCCAGCGAAAAGGTGGAGAACGTGGTGAAGGAGCCAAGGAAGCCGATGAGTATGGCCGCCCGCAGCTCTGCGGCCAGCAGGCTCCGCTCCAGCAGCAGCACGAACAGAAGCCCCATCACGAAGGAGCCCAGCACGTTGACGCTCAAGGTGCCCCAGGGGAAATCCCTCCCCAACAGCCGGTAAACGCCGGTGGAGACAAGAAAACGCGCCAGCGCACCGAGCGCGCCACCGGCGGCGATGGCCAGAAGCTGCAGCAAGGACCCTACCCCATGTCGATCCGACACGGATTGTAGCTGACCACGCCGGCCGCGCGCGGGCCGTCCGGCGCCCAGACGCAGGGTCTGCCCCGAACTTGGATCAGCTTGGCCAAGGCTTGGCCCCAGGTTAAGGGTGAAAGACGAACAGCTACGATCGTCTTGTCCAATCTCCTCTGGATATGCCTAAGGAAGCGCCGATTTATTGGCGCTTCCCGCGCGGGGCAGGACGCCCCGCCATT
>NZ_JAIFKJ010000493.1 GCF_019695415.1 Thiohalocapsa sp. | reverse complement strand
GCTGCGTTACAACTCGTTGGAATAGGTTGGCTATTCCGCCTCGTTGTGCCTTGCTGGACACCGCGCGGGACGCGCCCTGACGACCGTCCAACTACTCCTTCTGGGATGATGGATGCGACCGAGTGCGAACCAGCTGCCGCGGCCGCCACCTGCAGCCAACATCGTTGCGTCGGCGCCAAATGCAACTCACCGCCGCGGATGACAGCCGCCGGCGCCTGATGCAGACTGAGCCAATGCGCGCCACTGCCAGGATGCTTGCCATGACCACCTTGCTCACAGCGGCGCTCGGCACCGCCGATGCCGACGGGCTCATCGACGACTTCGCCAGCGCCGACGGTCGTTCCCGGCTCGGCACCCCATGGCGGCTGGTGACTGATCAGGTCATGGGTGGTGTCTCCACGGCACGGATGGAGTACCGCGTGCTGGATGGGCAGCGGGCACTATGCATGACGGGAGAAGTGAGCCTGGCCAACAATGGCGGATTCGTGCAGGTGAACCTGGATCTGTCACCCGAGGGGCGCCTAGATGCCGGCGCGTTCACCGGCGTTCGACTCATCGCGCGCGGCAACGGCGAGACCTACAACCTGCACCTCAAGACTGCCGCCACCACGATGCCTTGGCAGTCCTATCGCGCGGACTTCATTGCCGGTCATAGCTGGCGGGAGGTCCGTCTGCCCTTTGCAGACTTCACGCCGCACCGGCTGGTCCCGGCCCTTGATCCGACCCGGCTCAGACGCCTCGGCCTCGTTGCAATCGGCCGGGAGATGCGGGCGGAGCTCTGCATCGCCGAGGTCGGCTTCTACCGCTGAGCTGTCTCGTTCGCTTGCCAAGCCGTACCCCAGCGAAGCCACGGCCTGTCAGGCTGCTTTCACGACACAGGCGAGGCGGGGCACAGCCTCAGGGCTCGCACTGGGCGGACGCCGCTGCAGCTGCTTGCTCAAGCAGGTGCAGCGTCATCGGCAGAAGCTGCTCCACTTCTGCCAGCAGTGCCAGGGCGCCTGCGGATTCGAGCTCGCAAGGCCTAAGGCCTCGCAGCCGGCGCACGGCCGCCACAAGGCGCACAGCCCCCACCTCCCCTGCACTACCTTCGAGCGCATGGACCGCCCGCCGCAAGGCCGAATGGTCAGAGCTCCGCAACGCCTCGGCGAGGTCTGCAATGGCAACCTCGGCATCCTCCTGGAAGCCGCGCACAAGCGCCTCGAAAAAGCCGCTGTCGGCACCCATCCCGCGCCGGGAGGCGAGCTTATCCAGG
Organism: Thiohalocapsa sp.; assembly: GCF_019695415.1. GTDB lineage: Bacteria > Pseudomonadota > Gammaproteobacteria > Chromatiales > Chromatiaceae > Thiohalocapsa. Next base: position 2,139 of record NZ_JAIFKJ010000493.1, on the reverse strand, counting down.
TCCAGAAGTGGCTGCTCGGGCTCCGCTGGAGTCCCTGCGCCGTTGGCACACAGGTCTGCACGCCGAGGGGCGCCCGCTATCTCGGTCCGCTGCCTATTAATGGACTCGTCGGCGGCGGAGCCGGCCGTCGCCCCCGTATCAGACGTCGTTTGCTGTTCTTTTCGCTGCATAGCCATGGCTCTGCATAATCCAGCAGGCCGCGCCTGTTTGCCGCATACCGGTGGTGTGGACCTCAGCCGGACCACGTAACCGCTGCCGGCACAGCAACCGCGGCGGTGTCTACCGCGCTTACGCGCCGAATGATCTCGAGCAGCTCGCCAACGCCGCTGGTCTTGCAGACGTAGCCTACTGCCCCGGCATCGAGCATGGCTCTGGCACGATCCGCCCGCTCGTGCATAGACAACCCGATGATACGGATCTGGGGCCAGCGCTGCATGATGCGCCGGGTGGCCTCCAAGCCATCCATACGGGGCATCGACAGGTCCATCAGCACCACATCCGGTTGTGTGCGTTCCACCTCCGCGATGGCCTCGACACCGTCGGCCGCCTCGCCGCTGATGCAGAGTCCGGGCTCGCCAGCCAGCATGGACGACAATGCCCGGCGCATCATGGCGTGGTCGTCCACCAGCAGGATACGGGTCACCGCCCGCGCAGCACCCGGCGCTGATGTTGCCGGCCCGCGTGCACCAGCGGCGTCAGTGGCGAGGCCGTCGAGGCCCTTTGGCTGACGGGCCGAATGGGCAAGCGGCACTGTCAAGTCGACACGGGTTCCGCTGCCGGGCTTGCTGAAAGCCCGGCATTCGCCACCCAACAGGCGCAGCCGCTCGCGTGTCGAGAAGAGGCCGAAGCCGTCCTCCTCCCCGCTGCGGCCTGCGGCCCAGGCAGCAGCGTCGAAGCCGACGCCGTCGTCTTCCACCACCAGGTGCAGTCGCTCATCGTCGCTCGGAAACAACGCAAGCTGCGCATGCTGCGTCCCGGCGTGCTTCACCACGTTGAACAGGGCCTCTCGCGCCCCGTCGAACAGCACGCTGCGCAGATCGTCGGGCAGACGCGCCACCGAGTCATCGAGGTCGAGCGACACCCGCAGCCCATAGCGCTCCTGGTAACGACGGGCAAGCCATTCCAGCGCCTCGGCAAGCCCGGCGTCGTGCAGAATCGGCGGCGCCAGGTCGCCGACCAGGCCGCGCGCAACATCCGAGGCCTGCTGCAGCAGGTCGCAGGCGGTCGCTAGGGCCTCCCGCGGCTCGGCGGCGCCCTGCGACTCAGGCAGGCGTTTTCGAGCCCGCTGCACACTCAAGGCAGCGGCCACGAGCAGTTGCTGCAGGTCGTCGTGGATGATCTTCGCGAGCCGTCGACGCTCGCGCTGCTCGGTCAGGCTGAGCTCTCCAGACAGCCGGGCCAGTTGCTCGCCGCGGCGCCGGAGCTCCTGATGCGAGCGCCCCAGCGCCAGCAGGTTGCGGCATCGTGCCCGGCACTCCTGCTCGTCGATTGGGCGGCTGAGAAAATCCGTAGCGCCCGCTTCCAGCGCGTCGTAGCGGATCTGTCGGTCTGCCGCCACGGTGACGACGAGGACAGGTAGATCCTCGCGTCCCGGCAGGGTCCGGAGCCGCCGGATGAAGCCGCGCCCATCCATCCCCGGCATCAGGTAGTCGGTGACGATCAGATCCACGTGCATCTGAGCGACGAGGTCCAGCGCCGAGGCGGCGTCCGCGAAGGCGCGCACATCGATGTCGGCGTCCAGATCGCGGATCACCTGCGTCAGCAAGCGCCGGCCCGCGCTCTGGTCGTCCACTACCACGACAACGGGCCGGTCCGCGTCCGCGGAATGCGGCTCCTGCCCATCGGCGGCCTGGGCAACGCCGCCTGCATAGGCGATCTGGGTCTCTGCGTTCGACATCAGGCTGGCAACCTGCTCCCAATGATGGTCCGTTGGCTCGCTGCTACCGCACACGCCAGCACTCGACGTGGCAGATCGTCGTGCCGCCGCACTGTAGGCGCAGCACAGAGCGGTCAGTCGTTACCGGCAGCACTTGTCACCCTGTCCAAGTCGGCGCAACAAGGGGCCAGTCGGGTGGCTAGCCCGCATGGACGCATGCAAACTTTAGGACAAGACCACAGATTCCGCACGTGCCAGCGCGC
>NZ_JAIFKJ010000620.1 GCF_019695415.1 Thiohalocapsa sp. | reverse complement strand
TATTTGGTGTGCTGGGCAGACCTTGCGGCGCTCGTCGTGGATGGCCGTGAACAGCTGCTCCGGGGGCTTGTCCAGGGCGCCAAGCGGCTCCGCGGCGAAGTCGGCCTTCGCATTCGGCAACCAGCGCGGGGATGCCGCCGCCGGCAAGCGACGGAAGCTCACGTCCGCGGGCTTGTCACCGAGCCACCGCTTGATGTGGGGCTCCAGCTGCCAGCAGTGCGGGCAGCCGTACCAGAAGAGCTCCAGGACCTCCACGTCGTCTCCCGCCTCGGCGCGGGCGGGCTCTGCGACCAGCCGATAGTCGATCCCTTCATCGAAGCTCTGCACCGCAAGCGCCGTAGCGGCCAACAGCAGCAAGGTCAGTAGCAGGCCAAAACGGGCTAGGCGCGATGCAGGGCGCGACAGATCGGGTTGTCGGGTCATTGCGGAGTCTCCTCAGTGAAGGGGTAGAGAGTCAGTCGCCTGCTAGATGGTTGCCAGATGGGGGCGACAGCAACGATTCTGCAGATGCGCGCCTGGGCATGCAGACTCCCGGCGGCCCAGGCCGTCCAAGTTGCCGCGTGGACCCCGGAGGCCAGCATCGGGAATGCGCACACTGCTGGAAACGTGTGCGTCGGCTCACGGGTTATCCAACTGTTGGCGGATGGGCCAGGTAGTCGAGCACGAGGCCGATGAAGATCGTCATCCCAAAGTAGTTGTTGTTGAGAAAGGCGATGAAGCAGCGTTTCGGCGCACGATCGCGGATCAGCCATTGCTGATAGACGGCCAGCAGCGCCGCAACACCGAGGCCGAGGAAGTAAATCCAGCCCCGGCCGGCGGCGACACCGACGCCGGCCAGCATCGCCAGCATCAGCGCCTGCAGCAGGCCGACCATGAGCCGGTCGTAGCGTCCGAACAGGATGGCCGTGGACTTGATGCCTATTTTGAGATCATCCTCCCGGTCCACCATGGCGTACTGAGTGTCGTAGACCAAAGCCCAGATTACCGTCGCCGCGAACAGCGTCCAGGCGTAGACCGGAATCGTCTCTTGAATGGCCATGAAGGCCATGGGCACGGCCCAGCCGAACGCGGCGCCGAGAAAGAGCTGCGGGAAGTGCGTGTAGCGCTTCATGAACGGGTAGATGGTCGCTAGGACTACAGCCACCACGGACAGGGCCACCGTCTGCCAATTCAGCATCAGCACCAAACCGAAGGCGGCCAACGACAGCACGACGAAAACGCCCACCGCCTCCGCCGGTGAGATACTGCCGAGCGCGAGCGGCCGTGCATTTGTGCGCGCCACATGGGCGTCGAAGTCCCGATCCGCATAATCGTTGATCGCGCACCCCGCTGAGCGCATCAGCACCACGCCGGCGATGAAGATCAGCACCACACCCCAGGGCGGATGCCCGGCTCCGGCGAGCCACAGCGCCCAAAGCGACGGCCACATCAGCAAGAAGATACCGATGGGCTTATGCAGGCGAACCAGGCGTACGTAGGCATCCAGCCGCTGGCGCCAGGAGGGAGCGGAAGGGCTGCCGAGGTTGATCTCCGGGAGGCTCATGAGCGATCACTCAGGCTATGCTTAGCAAGGATTCAGGTGCGGGGATTCGGGCGGTGGGCTTCGGCGGCGGCGAAGCGGGCATCTCAGCGGGTGGCTAGGCAACCGCAACGCCGCGTTGGCCCAGCTGAGCCGGACCACGCGCGTCGGACAGGCGGCGGCCAGACCCAAAAGCGCGAAATTATCGCATACCGCCAAGACCCGGGCCGCGATGGACCGCGGCGGCCTTCAGCGGCGCTCAGACATGGCCGTAGTCCTCCCGATGGCCGAGCCAGCGATGGATCAGTGCGGTGATGCGCTCGCCGCCGGCGGCATGGTCGTCGAGCATCGCATCGGCGCCACGCTGGGCGGCGCGCACCAGATCCTTGTCGCGCAGCGGATCGGCAAGCCGAAAGGCGGCCATGCCCGCCTGGCGAGTGCCGAGCACCTCCCCGGCGCCACGCATCTTCAGGTCTGCATCAGCGATGGCGAAGCCACTGGTCTCCCGGCGCAGGATGTCCAGCCGCTCGCGGGCGGCGGCGGTCAGCGGCGCGTGGTAGAGCAGCAGACAGTAGCTCTCCACTTGGCCCCGGCCGACGCGGCCGCGCAGCTGATGCAGCTGCGCGAGACCGAGGCGCTCGGGGTTCTCGATGATCATGAGACTGGCGTTGGGCACATCGACGCCAACCTCGATGACCGTGGTCGCCACCAGCAGGTCCAGGTGCCCGTCGGCAAACGCGGCCATGACGGGCTCACGCTCGGCCGCTTTGACGCGGCCATGCACTAGGCCGATGCGCAGATCGCCCAAGCGCTCGCGCAGGTCCGCGGCAGCGTCCTCCGCAGCCTGGGCCTGCAGCGCCTCGGATTCTTCCACCAGGGTGCAGACCCAGTATGCCTGGCGGCCGGCGGCGCAGGCGCGGCGCACGCGCTCGATGACCTCGTCCCGCCGGCTGTCCGGCACGACGACGGTGGTGATGGGTGTGCGCCCGGGCGGCAGCTCGTCGATCACGGACAGGTCCAGGTCGGCGTAAACGGCCATCGCCAGCGAGCGCGGGATGGGTGTTGCAGTCATGATGAGCTGGTGCGGGACATGGCCGTCTCCGGCACCCTTCTCCCTTAGCGCCATGCGCTGGTGCACACCGAAGCGGTGCTGCTCGTCGATGATGACGAGCCCCAGCGCGGCAAAGCGCACGTCGGCTTGGAACAGGGCGTGGGTACCCACGACCACCGCCGCCTCACCGGATGCGAGCCGCCCCAACATGGCCGAGCGCTCGGCGCCCTTGTGTCGCCCGGAGAGCCAGGCGACGTCGATACCGAGCGGCTCGAGCCAGCCGCCCAAGCTCTTGCGATGCTGATCGGCCAGGAGCTCGGTGGGCGCCATCAGCGCTACCTGCCGACCGCATTCCACCGCCTGGAGCGCGGCCAGAGCACCGACTACGGTCTTGCCCGAGCCGACGTCTCCTTGCAGCAGGCGCATCATGGGTCGATGGCCCGCTAGGTCCCGGTCAATCTCGTCCACCACCCGCTGCTGGGCATCCGTGAGCCGAAACGGCAGCCGCGCCAACAGCCGGCCGCGCAGGGCGCCGTCCCCCGCGAACGCCGCAGCGGCGAGGTGCCGACGCTCACGGCGTAAGCGCCGCAACGCCAACTGGTGGGCCAGCATTTCATCGAAGGCGAGCCGCAGACAAGCGGGATGGCTGCGCTCCACCAGCTCCGACACCGGCGTATCCGCGGGCGGCCGATGGACAGTCTGGATCGCCTGGTGCAGCATGGGCAGGCCGAGGGGCTGCACAATGGCCGCGGGCACCAGGTCCGAAAGGGCCTCCGGGTGGGCCGTCAGCAGGGCCAGTGCCTGGTCGGTAAGGCTCCGCCAGCTGATCTGCTGCAGGCCCTCCGTCGATGGATAGACGGGCGTCAGCGGCGCGTCAACGGCAGTGCCGTTCCCCGTCCTCGGGCCGGAGGCGTCGCGGGCTTGGTACTGCACCTCGGGGTGCACCATCTCCAGGGTCTGCGGACCTTGGCGCACCTGGCCGAAGCAGCGCAGGTGGGCGCCCGGGCGCATGCCCTCCGCCTGCGCCCGGGAGAAATGGAAGAACCGCAACAGCACCCCGCCGCCTCCGGCCGCCGCAGGATCGGCCTGGCCGTCCCGCAGCCAGACCTTCAGGGAACGCCGCCGCCCGTGCGCGATTTGCGCATCGGTGACGACGCCCTCCACCAGCGCCTCGTCGCCGTCGCGCAGATCAGCAAGCGCCCGCAGCCGGGACCGGTCCTGGTAACGCGCCGGCAGGTGAAACAGCAGATCTGCAACCGTGTCGATGCCGAGCTTGTGCAGCCGCTCGGCGAGCTTCGGTCCGACCCGCTTGAGGTCGGTGACGGGGATCTGGTCCAATCCGAGGGAGGCGTCCGCTGCCATTCCGCCGGCGGTGCGGGCGGTCGACGGGCTGTCAGGGGGAGGCGCTGCCATGCAGACGAGTCAACAACGGTTCGAGGTGGACACCCGCGGACGCGGCACCACCAACATCACCAAGCAGATCCAGGACGCGGTGCGCGCGGGCGGAATCCGCACCGGACTCTGTCATGTCTTCGTGCAGCACACCAGCGCGTCGCTCATCCTGTGCGAAAACGCGGACCCGACGGTGCGCCGGGACCTGGAGGCATTCCTGGCGCGACTGGTGCCGGACGGCGACCCGCTGTTCCGGCACACAGCAGAAGGCGCCGACGATATGCCCGCCCATGTGCGGTCCATCCTGACCAACATGGACCTGACCCTGCCGGTGACCGACGGCCGCTGCGCCCTGGGCACCTGGCAGGGGGTGTTTCTGTATGAGCACCGCACCGACCACCAGCGCCGCAAGGTGGTGGTCACCGTCCAGGGCAAGACCTAAGGGCTGGCCGGGCGCCAGTGCTTGCTTGACAGCGCTCGCGTGACAGCCCCGCCGCTCAGCCGGCTCCGCCCAGGCTGCTGCCTGCCGGCTCCGCACTGTAGCGCGCGCCCCCGCGGCGCGCACGCAACGCCTGCGCCAGCTGGTGGACGGTCATCGCGTAGTAGGTGCTCTTATTGTACTTGGTGATGGTCTGGAAGTTGTCGAAGCCGAACCAGTACTCATAGCCACCGGCCGCGTCCAGCTGCAGCAGGCTCACGCGCTGACCGTCCGGCAGCGACACCGGCGCGCGAAAGCCCATGGACTGGAGCCGCCCGACGGGATAGCTGGACCGGAAGCCGGTCTCCAATCCGCCCGGTGAAGCAGCGCTCACGCGCGTTGCGACCGGCTCCCCCGTCTTCCAGCCGTGCTGCTTAAAATAATGCGCGACGCTGCCGATGGCGTCTTCCTTGTCCCAAAGGTCGCGGCGCCCATCTCCGTCGAAGTCGACGGCGTACTTGAGGTAGCTCGATGGCATGAACTGCCCATAGCCCATGGCACCAGCGAAGGAGCCGACGGGCTGGAACGGGTCGAAGCCCTCCTGCCGGGCCATGATCAAGTAGTTTTCCAGCTCGCCGGTGAAATACTCGGCGCGGCGCGGATAGTCGAAGGCGAGCGTCGCCAGTGCATCGATGATGCGATGCTTGCCCATGTAGCCGCCCCATTTGGTCTCGATACCGATGATGGCGACGATGTACTCCGGCGGCACGCCATATTTGCGCGACGCCCGCTCCAACTCTGCGGCATGGGTGTTCCAGAACGCGGTACCGCGGCTCAGCATGTCTGGCGTGATGTGGCGCGAGCGGTATCGCGTCCAAGCCCCATTCGGCCCGGATGACGGCCGCCACTGGCGGTTCATGTATTCGATGATCCACTCATCGGGCCGCACCCGCGAGAAGACCCTGGCCAGCTCGGGGCGCGTATAGCCCTTGGCCTGCAGTCGACCGATAAAGCGCCCCACCTCGGCCCGGCCGGCGCGCGGGCCGCCGGCCAGCCCCTCCGTGCTGCTGCATCGGGCGGGCCGCCGCCAGGCCTAGCGCGCGCCGCGGGCGAGCCGCGCCTGCGGCGCATCTGTGGATGGATTGGACCCGCAACCGGCGAGCGGCAACAGCAGGGCCACGGCGGCAACGGCGAGCGATGAATGGCGCATCTGGTTCCCCCGGCCGACCGGCTGTGGCAAGGTCGGCTTATGTTATTGACGGCGCGGGTGATGTTAGCTGGAAACTGAGCCGATGTCCCGACGCTGGCGGGCCGGCAGGCAGCATATCCGTCCATGCCCGATCTGGCAGAAGGCGGCCCGTTTCAGCCGTCCAACGCCATTACTGCGTCCATCTCCACCTGGGCGCCCTTGGGCAGACTGGCCACGCCGATGGCGGCGCGCGCCGGATAGGGCTCGGTGAAATAGGCCTGCATCAGCTCATTCACGAGCGCAAAGTGGGCGAGATCCGTCAGAAAGATGTTCAGCTTCACGATGTCCCCGAGATCGCCACCGGCGGCGCGGGCAACGGCCTGGAGGTTGTCAAGCACCCGGCGTATCTGCGCCTCCATGTCGCCCTCCGCCAGGGTCATGGTGGCGGGATCCAGCGGGATCTGGCCGGAGAGGTACACGGTATCGCCGACGCGCACGGCTTGCGAATAGGGGCCAATGGCCTCGGGGGCCTGGTCGGTGTGAATGATCTGCTTGGGCATGGCGGGGTCTCCGATTCGGCTGTCATGACCGCAGCGGACGATAGGCAGTCCCCGTGCGGGGGTCAATCATGGCTGCTGTCGCCGCAAGCCGCGAAGGACTCCAGCTCGCATTCGACTGGCCCCGGCACTCAGCCGAATAGGCGCTGCCACCAGCGGCGCCGACCCCGCGGCGCCGGCTGCGCAGCGGGCAGGTCCACGGGCCGGAGCTTGCTCATGGTCCACCCAGGCAATGGCGGGTTGTCGCTGAAGCCGCAGACGACACCGAGGTTGTTCGGATCGTAGATCTTGACGAACCCCGGCGCCTGGAGATCGTCGGCATAGACAATGCCGCAATAGTCCTCGTCGTGCTCCCGACGCAGCAAGGCGTCCATTTCATCGATGAACCGACACACCTGCTCGGCACTGGCCGGCGCCGTGGGCGGTGGCTCACCGACGGCGTAGAGATACCACTCGCCGTTGGCATCCGTGCGCAGTTTGGCCCACAGCGCGTCCAGGTGATGCCAGCGCAGCGCCGAGGTGAAGCTGCCGCGAAACGCGCGCAGAAAGTCATCGGCGTCTGCTGGACCCATCGCAGGCTTGGGCTGGACTGGCTGCATGGGGCTGGCTGGTTGACCTGAATTGCTGGTGTCGGCTGGCTGCTCTCGGGCCGTAGGCGGTTACGCAGATCGCAGCGTGAGTAAAGGACCGCGTGGGCCTGCTATAGTCGCAACCGCAGCCACTTCGGGCAACGGGCTGCCCCCGACTCAGGCACCATTCCACTCACCAGACCGCGAGCTGGCCGCCGCTGATGCGCGCAGGCCGGCGGCCATCACCGCCATGTCAGACGCACTCTTCCAATCTCACCTCAAGCACCTGCCGCTCATCAACCGCGGCAAGGTGCGCGATATCTATGGCATCGACGATGCTCATATGCTCATCGTCACCACGGACAGATTATCCGCGTTCGACGTGGTGCTGCCGCAGCCTATCCCCGGCAAGGGCGAGGTGCTGACGCGGGTGTCCAATTTCTGGTTCGCCCGAACAGCGGGTCTCACGCCGAATCATCTCGCCCACATCCCGCTCGAGACCGTCGTGCCAGATCCAGAAGAGCGAAGCACCCTGGGCGAGCGCGCCATTGTCGTGCGCCGCATGAAGCCCCTGCCGGTGGAAGCCATTGTCCGCGGCTATCTCATCGGCTCCGGCTGGAAGGACTACCAACGCAGCGGCGCCGTCTGCGCTATCCCACTGCCGTCGGGGCTCCGCCAGGCAGATCGGCTGCCCGAGCCCATTTACACGCCCTCCACCAAGGCGGCCGTAGGCGACCACGACGAGAATGTGAGCTTCGAGCAAACCGCCGACCTGATCGGTGCAGACCTCGCCGCCCAGATCCGCGACGTTTCCCTCGCGATCTATGCAGAGGCCGCGGAGTACGCCCGCAGCCGCGGTATCATCATCGCCGATACAAAGTTCGAATTCGGCCTGGATAAAGCCGGCCGCCTGCACCTGATCGACGAGGCGCTTACACCAGATTCATCCCGCTTCTGGCCTGCCGACCAGTACCAGCCCGGCACCAGCCCGCCCAGCTTCGACAAGCAGTTCGTGCGCGACTACCTGGAGACGCTGGACTGGGACAAGACACCGCCCGGACCCGAGCTGCCGGCCGAGATCATTGCCAAGACGGCGGAGAAGTATCGGGAGGCGGAGCACCGGCTCATGCCGAGCACCAGCGCCTAGGCGGAGGTCCCCGCCAGCCGCCCGACCGCCCGACCGCCCGAATGATACCCATCGCACGCCGGTTTTCGGTTTGTCGCGCGAAGAACCTGCTGATGCCTTTTCTCTTCCTCGAACCTTGCACCTCGAAACTCGCTACTCTCCGCTACAACTATGCCGTCCCCGCAAGGGACAAGCTGTGAGGTCCAGTTTAGTCGTCGCGACCGCCGCCCAGGAGGGCCGGCACCTCCCGGCGACGGCCGCTGCGGTTATGGCGCGGACTGCGCTCGGCCTGTGCCTTGGGCTTGCGGTGGACGTGTCCGGCTTTGTGGCCGCGCGTGGCAGTGACTGGCGCGGCTGCGGTGTCCGGGCCTGCCGCTTGCCCTGCCTCCCCGCCCCGACGCCGCCGTTGTTGTGCGCCTGCGCCCGTATCGGCCTGTGCCGACCGACGGCCCGTGCGGCTCGAGCTGTCACCGCGCGCGGCATCGGCCCGATGGTGGCGATGGCCGACACCGCCCTCGCGGGCCGCGGCGCCCCGGCGGCCTTCGCGGGCCCCACCGCGCCCGCCCTTACCACGCAGAATAGGTTCCGCCGGGATGCTCGGGTCCGGCGCATAGCCATCCAGCACGACCTTTGACACCTCCCGCCCGAGCAGACGCTCGATATCCCTGAGCAGCTTCTGCTCGTCCACGCAGACCAGAGAGATGGCCTCGCCCGCATTACCGGCACGGCCCGTGCGGCCGATGCGGTGGACATAGTCCTCCGGCACGTTCGGCAGCTCATAATTGACCACGTGCGGCAGCTGGTCGATGTCGAGACCGCGGGCGGCGATATCGGTGGCCACCAGCACGCGCACGTCACCTGTTTTGAAACCTGCCAGCGCCCGCGTGCGGGCGCCCTGGCTCTTGTTGCCATGGATGGCCGCGGCACTGAGGCCGTCCTTCTCCAACTGCTCGGCCAGGCGGTTGGCGCCGTGCTTGGTGCGGGTGAAGACCAGGACCTGGCGCCAGTCGTTGGCACCTACCAGGTGGCTGAGCAGTTCTCTTTTGCGCTGGCGGTCCACCGGGTGCACCACTTGGCGGACGGTCTCGGCGGCCGTATTGCGCCGCGCGACCTCAATGAGCTGCGGGCGGTTCAGCAACCGGTTAGCGAGGTCTTTAATCTCGTCAGAGAAGGTTGCGGAGAAGAGCAGGTTCTGCCGTTGCTTGGCATCGGGCAGAAGCGCAAGGACACGACGGATATCATGAATGAAGCCCATGTCGAGCATCCGATCGGCCTCGTCCAGCACCAAGATCTCGATGCGCGAGAGATCCAGCGTGCCCTGCCCAGCATGATCCAGCAGCCGCCCCGGAGTCGCCACCAGGATGTCGACACCGCGGCGCAGCTGGGCGATCTGCGGGTTGATCTTGACGCCGCCGAAGATCACCGCCGACGTAAGGGGCAGGTGGCGGCCATAAGTCTCGACGCTGTCCTGCACCTGGGCGGCGAGCTCCCGCGTCGGGGTCAGCACCAGCGCGCGGATGGGCCGCTGTCCGCGGCGCGCGGCGCCGGGCGGACAGGACCCCCTCAGGCCCGGCTCTTATAACAATCTGCCGCCGCCGACGCGCGG
>NZ_JAIFKJ010000205.1 GCF_019695415.1 Thiohalocapsa sp. | reverse complement strand
AATCAGCATCTCCTTAGAGCCGCCAACGCCCGGATACTGCCGTTTGTCGGACGGCTTACGCACGCGGTGGTTCGTTGATCTGGCGCAAAAAGCAATTGGGTCGGCGTCGCCCCGCCAACGCCCCTGGCAGATGGACTCGCGCCCTTGCTTGACCGACGCCACTTCTCAACGGCGCCCCCGTGGCGCATGCTGCCGCTTGCTGATACCCGATCGCTGCGCCGAGGGAAGCGTCGATTTATCGGCGTTACTCATGGGCGCGCGTACAAACGGCGACGCCACGACCACCCAAGAAAGGAGCCACTCCAAATGCAAGTTCGCGACTACATGAGCCCCGCGCCTGTCACCATCGACTCCGGCGCCGACTACCAGCAAGCCTTCAGCATCATGGAGGAGAAAAGCCTGCACCACCTGCCGGTGCTGGATGCCGCCGGTAATTGCGCGGGTTTGGTGGCGCGCCGCGACCTCCAGCTCGCCGCCCGCTGCTTCCAGGAAGCGCCGGTGGAGGTCGGCGAGATCATGCACAAGCCCGTGACCACCATCTCGCCGGAAGCGAGCCTGGGCGCCGCCGTTGAGCGCATGATGGACGACCACATCGGCTGCCTGCCCGTCTCCGACGCCGGCGGCGGTCATTTGGTGGGCATCATCACCGAGACAGACCTGCTGCGGGCGCTGCAGGATCTGCTGGCCCGCCAGGGCGGCTGAGTGCGGCGTGCGCCGCCAGCGTAAGCGGACGGACATCGTAGGCCTTTCAGGCGGCGATCCCTTTCGGGTTCGGCCCGTGTGCGTTCGTGCCCGGCTGGCTGTCTTGCACGAAGAAGAAGATCAGCACCAATGCACCCAGGATGGGAATTAGGACCAGCAAGTACCACCAGCCGCTGCGGCCGGTGTCATGCAGGCGCCGGATGGCCACCGCGATGCCGGGCAGCAATACGCCCAGCATGTAGAGCCCGCTGATCAGGCCGTAGCCGGTTTCCGCGGAGTAGGTGCCGATCAGGTTGTCGACCAAAGCCAGCGCGACGATGATCAGGAAGTTGAACAGCGTGAAATACCAAAACTCCGCCCGTTGGGCGCGTCCGGTAAACTGCGTGTACTTCTTGAGGACTTCGAGATACCAGTTCATGTGGTGAGGTTCTCCTTGGCTGAGGCCCCGCGGAGGGCCCAATTGCAACGCATGAGAATGGCGTGGCGGAATGGTCAGAACAGCCGGTCATGTTACCAGCCGCTGCAGGCTGCTGACGGCAACTTCCACCACCGCCGTAATGCATCAGCGCCGCCGCCCCTGCACGCGCAGCCGCAGCGCGTTCAGCCGAATGAAGCCCGTCGCGTCGCCCTGATCATAGGCGCCGGCATCCTCCTCGAAGGTCGCAATGGACTCATCGAATAGGCTGTTGGTGGCGGAGCGTCGGCCGACGACCGTGACGTTGCCCTTGTAGAGCTTCAGGCGCACGTCGCCGTTGACCACCGTCTGGGTCTGATCGATGGCAGCCTGCAGCATCTCGCGCTCCGGGCTGAACCAGTAGCCGTTGTAGATGAGCTCCGCGTAGCGCGGCATCAGCTCGTCTTTCAGGTGCGCCGCCTCGCGGTCCAGGGTCAGTGACTCCATGGCGCGGTGGGCCTTGAGCAGGATGGTGCCGCCGGGCGTCTCGTAACAGCCGCGGGACTTCATGCCGACATAGCGGTTCTCGACGATGTCCGCGCGGCCGATGCCGTGCTCGCCGCCGATGCGGTTCAGCGCCGCCAGCACTGCGGCCGGCGTCATGGCATTGCCGTCAATGGCGGTGACGTCGCCCCGTATGAAGGTCAACGTGATCTCCACCGGCGTGTCCGGGGCGTCCTGTGGGTCCTTGGTCCAGCGCCACATGTCGCCCCCCGGCTCCACCCAGGGGTCTTCCAGGTCGTAGCCCTCGTAGGAAATATGCAGCAGGTTCGCGTCCATGCTGTACGGCGACTTGGTGCCGTCGCGCTTTTGCTCGATGGCAATGCCATGCTCGGCAGCGTAGTTCATCAATTTCTCGCGGGAGAGCAGATCCCACTCCCGCCACGGCGCGATAATCTTGATGTCCGGGTTGAGCGCATAGGCCGTCAGCTCGAAGCGCACCTGGTCGTTGCCCTTACCCGTGGCGCCGTGACTGATGGCGTCGGCGCCGGTCTCGGCGGCGATCTCCACCAGCCGTTTGGCGATGAGTGGCCGCGCGATGGAGGTGCCGAGCAGATACTCACCCTCGTAGATGGCGTTGGCCCGGAACATCGGATAGACGAAGTCGCGGACGAACTCCTCGCGCAGGTCGTCGATATAGATTTCCTGGATGCCGGCGGCCTTGGCCTTCTCGCGCGCGGGCTCCAGCTCCTCGCCCTGGCCGATGTCGGCGGTGAAGGTCACCACCTCGCAGCCGTACTCCTGCTTGAGCCACTTGAGGATCACGGAGGTGTCGAGGCCGCCGGAGTAGGCGAGCACGACCTTCTTGACGGGGGTTCGGGACATGGAGGACTCCTGATGACGCGGAATGGCGGGAAGTTTGCAGGGTGAAGTTGGAAGTGTGAAGTGTCGGTGCGCAGCTCTGACCAGCCCCCGGCGGCGCGGCCGCCGCAGCTGAGGGAAGAATGCCTAAGCGGCCCGGCGGCGCTCGGTCCGGAGGTGCCTCCCGCACCGGAGCACGCCGCACTGAAGCTGCGCCTCGGCGACGTCGGGCCACCATGGACGCTGCGGTCGCGAGCGGATGCGCTGTCCCGTGATCAGCGTGAGCAGATCGGCGCCCAGCTCGCAGCCACCGCGCTCACCGATGATGCGCCCTGGCTGCAAGGACTCGACGCCTGGAACGACGTGGCCAGGGTGCTGCTGGAGGCGGCCGTATCGCACGGGAGATAATGGGGATCGTCTTCCACCAGGCGCAGCTGGGGTTGATCCGCGGTGATGGCGTGACCTCCCGGGGCGGCGCATCGCCGCACCGTAGACATACATCAAGCCGGTCTAGGGGCGGAGTCCCCTATCGTAAGCGCGGAGTAACCGCGTTTGGCGCTCTGTTCCGATTCTGGCCACCACCATGGGCAATCATCGGCACATCGACAGACCGGGTATCGCTCGGATCAGCCTGTCACGGAGATCATCATGCAGCGCTTCAAGATCGGCTGCCGCACCATGCGCGACGGCGTCGTCGTGAGCGGCGTGTTCCTGCTCACGGGCCTCGCACTGCTCGGGGCGGGTAAGTTCCTGGTGCCGGTCCTGCTGCACCTGGACCTGGTGGTGCAGGGGCTAGGGGGCTTGTTGCCCTTATTCGTGACCTTCATCCTGATCAGTACCTATCTGCGCACCACAAGCACTGATGCTGAGCATACCGGTGGCGCAGGCGGGGGTTTGAGCAGCCCACCCCGCGCCTGACAGAGCCCAAACGGGACAGACCACAACG
>NZ_JAIFKJ010000600.1 GCF_019695415.1 Thiohalocapsa sp. | reverse complement strand
CTCTCGACGCTCTACAGCTGGCAGGCTCGGTTCAAGGCCGAGGGGTTGCTCGGGGCGGAATCAGCGCGCACGAACGTCCGCGCCGATTCCGCCCCGAGCAACCCCTGGCGACCGCCTCTGATCGCGAGCGCTGAGCAGCGTTCGTCGAGACATAGGCTTGCTGGCAGAGTCGGTTTGGCCAAATTTGACCAGATCAGGCCATCTTGCCGGGGGATTCCCATGCAGAACGTTTCCGCCCACGACGCCAAAGCCCGCTTCGGCCAGCTGCTGGATACCGCTCGACGCGAGCCAGTGGTCATCGAGCGACATGGCCGTGCCGTCGCTGTCGTGCTCTCCAAGGAGGAGTACGACGAGCTGAACGACATCAAGCTCCAGCAGCTTCGCGCGGAGATCAACCTCGGGATCGCTGATCTGGAGAGCGGCGCGCATTCAGACGACAAGGCTGATGAGTTGCCGGAACTGGCCGAGCGGATCAAAGCCGCCGGTCGTGAGCGACTCGCGAAAAAGTGATCTATCTTGAAAAATTGCCAGGACGGCAATTTTTCAAGGTCGCTTTGAATGGCTCTGCGCCAACCCGTCGCTGTGGAAAGCGCGCCCGGACAACGCCGACGGACTCTACAGCTACCAGCAGCAAAGCCACGTGATCATCGACTGGATGATCCGGCTGCCGACAGCGGTGGAAGCGGCCTTCCGCGAGTACCTCTACGCGTTCGGGGAGAGCAAGCAGAAGTCATACATGACGAGTGCCGAGCGGGCCGGGATCGAAAAGGGTCTGAAGCAGGGATTGGAGCAGGGACTGCATACTCGCGCATCGTCGCCGAGAGCGGACCCGGAGACCGCCGCCAACATCCGCGAGCGCTTCCTCGCCTTCTGCGAGGAGATGGACATGGCCGCCAGCTATAAGCCCATCCTGCTGCGCTGCCTGCTCGATACCGTCGACGCCGACGGCAGCGTGGCCATCAACTGGCTGACGCCGGCCGTCCGCGACCTTTACCTGGAGCGTAAGGCCGCCGGCCGGCCGGTGGAGAGGCCTCGCGTCCGCATGGCCCATGTCGACGAGCTCACCGATACGGACATCCGGCAACTGATCCTGGCCATGCCGTTCAAGAAGTTCGCGCAGTGCGGGTTCCTGAAGTACGATCAGGGTGCATCAGGCCTGCGGTTTGCCCCGTAGCTTTGGGGGCAGTCCAGAAAGGCAGCTAAGCTCGTCCGCGACTGGACCGCGGATCACCGGCTTGAACTCATGGAAAACTGGCGACGGGCCATCGCGCTGCAACCACTCGAAAGAATTCCTGGAGCGGACAATGATTAAGATCATCAACGCAACGGTCGTAAGCGATACCGCTGTTCATCTTTGCTTTTCAGATGGCTCGGCAGGCGATTACGACCTCAGCGCCCTCATCGCGCGTGATACCGTCATGACCCGACCGCTGCGAGACCCCGAGTTCGTTGCCCGGTGCTTCCTGGAGCTTGGCGCCTTGTGCTGGCCGAACGGACTGGAGCTGAGCGCTGCAAGCCTACAGCGCAAGCTGGCGGAGCAAGGCGCACTGGTGCACTCGAACGCGGCGTAGCGACGCGGACTGCTGCAGCCCAGCGGACAGTCCACCCGTGACGGAGCAGTCTGGCTCTGGGAGCTCGAAGGATCGGGCGACAGCGGCTGGATTCCCGGGGCTGGTCTAATCGATCCCGGATCGGACGACCCCTCGCTTAATTCGCCCACAACTCCGTCGTCAAGATAAGTACACTGTCACCGTACTTCGATGGCGCACTACCTCGCCTTGCTGACACGCAAATATAAATGAAGGACTTTGAATGCATCGCCTCAGCCACATGCGCATCAAGAATTTTCGCGATTGTAAAGATGTTTCGTTGCCGCTGGAGGGCTACACCCCTTGGTCCGGGAAAACAACACCGGTAAGTCTTCCATTATTCAAGCCATCAGTTGGGTGCTGAAGCCCGCAGCGCTTTCGGTAAAAGATCTCCATCGTCCGGACCAGCCGGTGGAAGTGGTAGTCCTCGAATTTTTCGAGGAGCCCTTAAGAAACTACCGGGCAACAGCGTCCTCGTTCATGCAAAAGGGCACCAGGGTCTACCACTGCACATCGTTCATAAGCTGGTAAATTTGCCTGCGTGACATGTGAGACCCCAACCCCCCGAACCGAGGGGCGTCAGGGGATGCGACCGCAATCGGTCGCCAGCGCCGCTGCCAGCACGGCGGCGGAGACCACGGGAACGCCGCCGTAGCGACCACGCTCGAAATCCGAGTCGCCGGTGACGATGGCATCCGGCAACGGCCTGGTGGCGGCAACGGCCAGGAAAGGGGCGTCCTTCGGGTCCCGAATGCGCTCGATGACGGCCCCGGGCGTGACCAGCTCGGCGACCGAGGCGAGCCTTGCGAGTAGGGTCTCGGGTGGGGTCGCTGCGCGTGTCAGGACGCGCTGGAGTCTTGGGCGGGCGAGCACGTCGTGCAGCTCGGCAAGCGTCTCGCTGCTGAACACCGGGGTGATTCTACCTTCAATCACCGCATCGACGATGGTGCCCGGCGCCCCCCGCGGGTTGATCAAGCCGGAGACGAAGACGTTGGTGTCAACGACAACGCGCACGCTCGGCACGGACCTCATCGACGATGGCGCCGATTTCGTCGTCGCTCGGTGTATCCGGCGTCGCCGCGGCCCGGATGCGCTCGACCAGCGCCCGCAGCTCGTCGCGCGCCCGGGCTTGATCGGGGGACTCCACGATGAGGCCACCCTTGATGCGTCGAACGCTCGCCGTCGACCCCAGGCCGCGGAGGTACCGAGGAGGGATCAGCAGCCCCTCCGGCTCGATCTTGATGTCGGTCATTTCGTCGCCTATGCGATGCGCGGCCCTGAATCACCCTGAGTCTAAGGCAAGTGGTGCGATGCCGGTAACTGATTTATGCCCGGCAGCAGCTTCATGTAGCGTCGATGTGGATCTCGACCTCTTCCGCACGCCAGGCCCCGCAACTGAGTGCCTGATCGATATCGGCGGGCTCAAGGTACGGATACAGTTCGAGCACGCCTGCCTTGTCGTCTCCCGTCGCGAGCATGCCGACGATCATGCCGACGGTGACACGCATGCCGCGCATGCAGGGCTTGCCGCCCATGATCGCCGGGTCGAAGGTGACGCGGTCGAGGTGCTTCAGTTCCATGCCTGTGCTCGGTTCGATGGCCTTGCCCGCGGGTTAGCACGGGCGTGATTCGGCCTTGGTCGCGGCGCGGCTTGATCGTCCCGGCGCTGCACGCCGAGACGGGCGACCTTGCGGCGCCGCGCGACCTCATCCCGGAGCCGGCCGCCTGGCCAAGGCACAATTCCCGGGCACCAGGGTCACGGGCACCAGGGTCTCCCACTGCACATCGTTCATAAGCTGGTAAATTTGCCTGCGTGACATGTGAGACCCC
>NZ_JAIFKJ010000406.1 GCF_019695415.1 Thiohalocapsa sp. | reverse complement strand
CCGCGAGCACCAGTGCTGCGATGATGAACGGACCCGCGCTCATGTGGGCACCTCTCCGGCCTTGCGCAGGGCAAAGCGGGTGGCCACCGGACCCAGGAGCTCAAAGACAACTGTCGAGCCGAACACCGTCGGCAGGATCAGGTCCTCGAGCGCCGGGAAACTCTGCACCGCCACCAGCGCCAGGCCGAGTGCGACGCCCGCCTGGGGCAACACCGCAAAGCCGATCCAGTGGTAGATCCGCGGCGGTGCGCCGCCCAGACGCCCGCCCAGCTGGGCGCCGGCGTAGAGCCCGGCGCTGCGCAGCAGGATGTAGACGGCGCCGATGAGCCCCACCGCCTGCAGTGACTCGAGCTCCAGCGCGGCGCCGGCGAGCAGGAAAAACAAGATCAGATACGGCCACTCGATGCCCTCGATGGCGCGAAACGGCCGGCTGTGGTGCTTGGCACGGCTCGCCACCACGGCGCCGAGGGTGACGCAGGCAAGGAGGTAAGACACCTCCAGCCAGAGCGCGATGCCGGAGCAGAGCATCACAAAGCCCAGCGCCTCCGCCTGGGTCGGCTCGCCGTTACGGATGCGGCCGGTGAGCCAAGCCATCGGCAGCCCCAGCAGGGCGCCAAGGCCGACGGCACCCACCAGCTCCCAGAACGCGCCGAGCAGCTCGCGTGCCTCTCCGCCTTGGCCCGCAAAGGCTTGGGCGGCGCTGAGCAGCACAGTGAAGATCATGATGCCCCAGGCATCGTCGATGGCCACCAAACCGAGCAGCGTCTGCGTAAACTCGCCCTCGGCATTCGCCTCGTGCACCACGTCGAATGTGGCCGCCGGCGCTGTCGCCGGGGCGATGCCCGCGAGCAGCAGGGCGGTTTGAAGGCTCGCGCCTACGAGCAGAAGCCCGACGCAGACAAACAGGCTCGCCAACAGCACCTTGCACGCCGACAACACCAGCACGCGGCGGCCGAGCTTGCGCAGCGCATCCGGGGTCAGCTGCCCGCCGATCAGAAAGCCGACCATGGCGAGCGCGATGTTGGTGAGCACCGGGAACCAGCGCTCGGTGAAGGGCGGCAGCAGGTCCAGCACCGAAGGCCCCACCAGCACCCCCGCCAGCAGCAGCAGCGTCACGCGTGGCAGCGGCGTGTGGCGGCCGACCAGATCCGCCACCAGCCCGGCGAGGAAGATGGCGCCGACGGTGAGCAGGATGGGGGCCACCTGCGCGGCGCTTTGGCCTGCATGCTCCATCAGTCGCCCCCGCTCTCACGCCGGACCCAGAACCAGGCGTTCAGCACGCCCAGGGCCACGCCCAGCAGCAGGAAGGTCAGGGTCCAGGAGGCCTGCGCTGCCGGCCAGGTGCGGTCGAGCCAAAGCCCGAGGGCCACACCGGCGAGCGTCGGGATAGCCACTGCCCAGCCCACCATGCCGAACATGCCGAGCCAGAAGAAGACGCTGCGGTCTTCGCTGGCCCGGGCGCGCTGCTTGCGCGCGGCCTTGCGGCCGACGCTGTCGCGAAAGCGCTGCTCCGGCGGCTGCCCCGGATGGGCCGAGCGCCGCTCGGGGTGCTGGTCCGGCCGCTGCTTGCGGCGGGCGTGCTTGTCCTCGGCGGCGGGCATCAGGGCTGTGCCTCCACGTCAAGAAAGCGTCGGAGCGTCCCGGCCTCGAGCCGGGCCAGCGCACTGCGGGCCTCCCGTTGGTGCTCGTCCAGACCATGGAACGCCTCCTCTACGGTTTCGCGCAGGCTAGTCAGATCGGCACCTTCGACGGCGTTGAAGCAGGCCACGCGGACCTCGTCGCCGGCCTTGACCAGCGTGCCCGTGTCCACCGCGCAGAGGTGCTCCCTGCCCTCGGTGTCCGTGTAGAGCAGAATCCCCGGCACCAGCGCCGCCACCCAGTCGGCGTGCCGGGGCAGGATGCAGAAGGCGCCGTCCTCGGCCTCGGCGATCACCTTGGTGACCGCCGCGTCCACCAGCGTCTCCGTGGGCAGGAAGAGCCGCAGCCTGAGTGTCTGTGTGCGGTCGTCGGTGCGCGCCGGCTCACTCATCGAGCGCCCCCCGCATGTAGAGGTCTTGCTCGTCCACGTCGGCGAATTCCCCCGCGAGGATGCGCTCGCAGCCCTCCAGGGTCTGCTCCAGCTCCACCAGCTGCCCGGGCTGGCCGGTGAAGTGCTCGGTGGTGAAGAAGGGCTGGGTGAGAAAGCGCTCCAGTCGCCGCGCCTTGCTCACCGTGGCACGGTCCTGCCGGGAGAGCTCTTCCTCACCGAGCATGGCGATGATGTCCTTCAGCTCTTCGTACTCGGCGAGGGTCGCACGCACGTCCTGGGCGACCCGATAGTGGCGCTCGCCGACGATGGCGGGGGTGAGCATTTTGGACTCCGATTGCAACGGGTCCACCGCCGGATACAGGCCCTGACTCGCCCGTTTGCGCGAGAGCACGATGGATGCGGAAAGGTGCCCGAAGATGTGTGCGGCGGCAGGGTCGGTCAGGTCGTCGGCGGGCACATAGACCGCCTGCACCGAGGTGATGGCGGCGCTCGCCGAGCTGCAGATGCGCTCCTCCAGGTCGGCCAGCTCCGTGGCCAGGGTTGGCTGATAGCCCACGCGCGAGGGGATGCGTCCCATGAGTCCGGACACCTCGGTGCCGGACTGCACGTAGCGGAAGATGTTGTCGATGAGCAGCAGCACGTTGCGGTGCGCCTGGTCGCGAAACCACTCGGCGATGCTGAGCGCCGCGTGGCCGACGCGAAAGCGCGCCCCCGGCGGCTCGTTCATCTGGCCAAAGAGCATCACCGTATGGTCGAGCACGCCGGCGTCGCGCATGTCGCGGTAAAGCTCCTCGGCCTCGCGGGAGCGCTCGCCGATGCCGCAGAACAGGCTGATCCCCTGATAGTGGCCCACCATGTTGTGGATCAGCTCGGTGATGAGCACGGTCTTGCCGACCCCGGCGCCCCCGAACAGCCCGGCCTTGCCGCCGGCCTCCAGCGGGGCGAGCAGGTCCAGCGCCTTGATGCCGGTGGTAAAGATCTCTGTGCGGGTAACGCGCTCGGCGAGCGGGAGGGGCGGGCGGTGGATGGGCCAATGATCCAGGTCTTTCAGTGCGTCGCCGCGGTCGATGGTCTCGCCGAAGACGTTCAGCACCCGCCCCAGCAGTGCCTCGCCAACGGGCACCTGGAGCGGCCCGCCGGTGTCGACCACGCGCATGCCACGGGCAAGGCCGCGGGTGGGGGTGCGGGCGATGCAGCGCCCCCGGTCGCGGTCCAGCAGGCCCGCCACCTCCAGCACCCTCCCGTCGTCAGGGCCTGTCCGCACTGCCTGCTTTCGCCCCGGCAGCGGCGGCGGCACGCGGCCGTCGACGCCGCCGCCCCGGCCCGAGCTCCACCGGCCCACCTGGGCTTGAAGACGCGCCCGCGCCGGCTGCGGGGACACCGGCCGGCGGGGGG
>NZ_JAIFKJ010000417.1 GCF_019695415.1 Thiohalocapsa sp. | reverse complement strand
AATCAGACGGAGCCGGGCCTATTCAGACATTGGGCGGTTTCCCGGCTCCTTCATTGTCAGCGACTTGCGTCGCTGAAAATGGCGGGGCGTCCTGCCCCGCGCGGGAAGCGCCAATAAATCGGCGCTTCCCTAAGCGCTGAGCCGCGGGTCCAAATCACCCCGCTGCCGTGCACCCGCTCCATTTGCGCGGGAACAGGCTCTCGAGTTCCCCGGAGCGGTGCAGCACCGCAACGCCGAGGGGGTGCCCGCGATGGCGGACGATCACCTGCCCCGGTCGACAGCTCGCCCGCTGCGCGACCGTGGGCGTCAGCGTCTGCCGCCGCAGGTAGGCATCGCGGGCGTCCGGTGCATCCAGGTCCAGCACCTGGCGGGTGGCCTGCCGACCGAGCAGCAGTGCACCCGCGGTGGTGAGCTTGGGCGGGCGGATGTTGGTGCGATGAAAAAAGAGCCCGCTGCCTTCGGGCCGCGGTGCCACCGGCGGCGCATGGTCCGGGGCCGCCAGGTGCAGCCCGCGGCGGGTCTGTCGGTGGACGCGAAACTGGATTTCGAGAGGCTCCGGAATACCGTAATGCTCCCCCAGCGCCCGACACCAATCCACATCTGCGGGCTCGAGCGCTGGGTGCAGCGGCTCCGCCTCGGGCACGCAGGACGCGGCGCCGTCCTTCTCCAGTACGGCGATGAAGAAGCCGCCGGTGTCGTTTGCGTGCGGCCAGACACGCAGGCAGCCGGCCAGCACATCCGGCAGCGCTCGGCCCTGCCAGCGGGTCACGCCCGGCCCGGACAGCAGTCCCGGCACGTGCGCCGGCAGCAGGCGGAGCCGGCCATCCTGCTCCGCCAACACGTCCGCCACCACCAGCTCGTTCTCTTCTGGCGCGAAGGTGCAGGTGGAGTAGAGGATGCGCCCGCCCGGACGACAGAGCTTCACGGCCTTGCGCAGCAATGCCCGCTGCCGGCCCGCCATGCGCGTGCTGCGCTCCGCCCCGAGCTTGGTCACCAGGCCTGGGTTGCGCCGCAGCGTGCCCTCGCTGGAGCAGGGGGCGTCCACCAAGATGCGGTCGAAGGGGCCGGCGCCCACCGGATAGTTGCCGCCGTCCCAGCGCGTGGTGGTGACATTCACCACACCCAGGCGGTCTAGGTTGCCCTGCAGCGCAGCGATACGGTCCATGGCAAAATCGTTGGCGAGCACCGTGCCGCGGTTGCCGAGGCTGAGCGCCACCTGTGCGGTCTTGCCACCAGGCGCCGCGCATAGGTCAAGCACCCGGTGCCCGGGCGCCAGATCCAGCAGCAGCACCGGCAGCTGCGAGACGGCCTCCTGCGCGTGAGCGAGCCCGGCGCAATACCACCAGTGCTGGCCGGCCTTGAAGCCCGGCGGCAGCGCGAGCGCGGTGCCCGGGGCGTCCGCGAGCCAGGGCACCGGCGAGCTCGGCACGCCCTGCTCTGCCAACAGCGCCTGCAAGGTCCCGCCGTCGGCGCGACCGGGCCGAGCCCAGAGGCAGGTGGCGAGCGGTCGCCGCAGGCTGTCGATGAAGGCATCCCAGTCGTCCACCACTTCGTCGAACAGCGGCCTGTAGCGGGCCAGCGCATGGGCGAGGCTCGCCGCTCCGGCAGGCGGTGCGGTCGTCTCCGGTCGGTCGGCGTCGCCGCCGAGCGCCATCAGTCGGCTCCCCGCGGCGTCTGGCGGGGTTGGCACTGCCGCTCCAGCCGGCTCGCGATCTCAAGCAGGATCGCTCGGTACAAGCCCGTCCCCAGCACCTTGTCCTCGACGCCCGCGTCCAGGTTCGGATTGTCGTTTAC
Source organism: Thiohalocapsa sp. (assembly GCF_019695415.1). Lineage (GTDB taxonomy): Bacteria > Pseudomonadota > Gammaproteobacteria > Chromatiales > Chromatiaceae > Thiohalocapsa. Next base: position 7,771 of record NZ_JAIFKJ010000417.1, on the reverse strand, counting down.
CTCGATCACCAGGGCACCGCGCACCGTAGCCTTGACGTCCACCCCGTAGAGACCGTCGCCGATGAGGTTGGCGGCCCGGAGCGCCACATCCACCACCTCCGCCGGCGCGTCCTCGACGGCGACAGTGGCGAAGCCGCCCTCGTCACGGCCGCCGTCGGCACGGTGACGCACGATCTGCCAGTGGTCCCGGCTCATGTAGTAGCGGCAGGCATAGAGGGGCCGGCGGCCGAGGATACCGATGCGCCAGTCATACTCGGTGTAGAGATACTCTTGGGCCAGGATCAGATCCGATTCCCGAAACAACCGGCTCGCGATCCGGCGCAGCTCGGGACGGTCGGCGGCCTTGAAAACGCCGCGGGAGAAGGAGCCCTCCGGGATCTTCAGCACGACGGGATAGGGTATCACCGCCTCCACATCCAGCAGGGTCTCCCGGCGCAGGATCAGTGTCCGCGGGCGCGGCACGCCGTGCGCCTCCAGCAGCTCTGCAAGGAACACCTTGTTGGTGCAGCGCAGGATGGAGACCGGATCATCCATCACCACCATGCCCTCGCTTGCCGCCTTCTTCGCGAACCGAAAGGTATGGTGGTGAATGCGCGTGGTCTCGCGGATGAGGAGCGCGTCGTACTCGGCGAGCCGGCCGAAGTCGCGGCGCGTGATGAGCTCGACATGGAGTCCGAGCTCCCGCCCCGCCTGCTGGAAGCGCTTCAGAGCCCGCGGGCAGGACGGCGCCGGGGACTCTTCAGGATCATGCAGGACCGCAATATCGAAACGCCAGCGCTGGGGCGCCCGCGGCCGCCGCCAGGGCTGGGACAGCTAGGCATCCAGCGCGGCAACGAAAGCTGGCTCCTGCGCCGCCGGCAGCCGATCCAGGGTCAGCGCACGGACGGCGGTGACCCGCCCGGCGCCGCCCTGCTGGGGCTCCCAGTCCCGGGTGTGCTTCAGTTCTAGGCGCAGCAAAGGGCAGCGGAAGGTCTCGAACGCCCGCCGCGCCAGCTGCCGGAACATCGGCTCCAGGTCCGGCTCCGCGCAGCGGCCGAACAGCACCGTGAGGCGCAACATCTGCGCCTTCTCATCCAACGGAGACGGCAAGCGCCGCAGCGGCGCCTCGAAGCTGTCCAACACGAGCCCATACAGGCCACGGCTGGAGAGATCTTGGATGGTCTCGACACTGGGGAGTACCCGATGCCCGCGCGCCTCGGCCAGCAGCGAGCAGTAGTAACCCAGGCTCAGATACCGATATCCGCGGCAGAGGTTCACCAGGTGCAGGCGCCGGCGTGCGGACCAGTCCGTGCCGCCGCTCAGGTACTCCCGCGCGCTCACCACCCTGAGCGCCGGAAAGCCAGGCCGCCAGTCCCCTGGCTGCTCCAGCAGCACCGCATGCTCAGCCATGTGTGTCAGGTACCGCCGCCGGCCTTGCCACAGCCGCTGGCAGAGACACCAGCACGACGGCCTGCAGCCCGGCCCGGCCATAGCGCGCCATGCGCCGGAACTCGGCCTGCGGGTCCAGCGTCACCGACGGGTCAAGCGCATGCATCGCCATCATCAGTGAAGACGGACCGCAAGTGAAATCCAGTGTCTGCTCGTAAAAGGGGACTCGGGCGGGCGGCTGCGCCGCGTGCGGCGAGAGCTGCTTCTCATAGCGCAGGGCCTCCATGTGGTCGTCATAGTAGTCCGACAGCACACCGAAGCGCCGGTAGCGCAGACCCTCGAACAGGCGCTGAGAGGCGATGTTGTCACGCCGGATCTCCAGGCGCAGATAGGCGCGCTCGGCATCCCAGGTGGCGCGCTCGGCGGCGGCCACCAGCGCCCGGCCAACACCGCGCCGGCGTGCGGCCGCAGCGACGGCAAGCGAGTACAACCGCGCCACCGACGTCGCGCGGTTGAACAGCACCAGCACGTAGCCAAGCAAGGGCGTCGGCACGGTCTCCGCGGTTGCCCGATCCACCGCCACCAGCAATGCCGCCTGGGCGCGGGAGAGCATATAGCGAAACTGCCGCCGGCTCAGCCGATCGCCCTGGAAGCATTGCGTCTCCAGCTTGACCAGAGCATCCAGGTCCGCCGCACGTGCCGCGCGAACCTGTACCGGAGAAAGCGGTCCGGCGGCCTGCGCCGATGCGGCCGCCGAAGCGGACGCCGGGGCCGACGAGCTCAACGAACACCCCCATTGCAAGGGTCGACCTACGACAGAATGTAGCGCAAACGCCGCCTCGGCACCGCTGCCGCAGGGTGGCGGATCGTTCGAGCCACCGCGTTGCAGCCACGGCCATACGGCGTTCACCGCAGCCACCGGAGTCGCACATGCCCGCCATCCCGCCCCGAGAGCCACCTGAGCTGATCGAGATGCTGCGTACGCTCATCGCCACGTCGAGCGTCAGCAGCGTCAAGCCGGACTGGGACCAGAGCAACCGCCCGGTGCTGGAGCCCTTGGCGGACTGGCTGGCGGCGGCGGGCTTCAAGGTGGAGTGGCTCGAGATTCCTGGGCATCCGGATAAGGCCAACCTGCTCGGCACACTGGGCAGCGGCCCAGGTGGCCTGGTGCTGGCCGGGCATTCTGACACCGTGCCTTACGATGCAGACCTGTGGCAGCACGACCCGCTCAGGCTCACCGAAGACGGCGGGCGCCTATACGGCCTTGGCACCGCGGACATGAAGTCCTTCCTCGGCCTCGCCATCGAGGCCGCCCGCGGGCTGGATGCCGCACAGCTCAAGCACCCGCTCATGATCCTCGCCACCGCCGACGAAGAGTCCGCCATGCACGGCGCCCGCGCCCTGGTGGCCGCCGGCCGCCCGCTCGGCCGCTATGCCGTCATCGGCGAGCCCACGGGCTTGCGCCCTGTCCGCGCTCACAAGGGCGTCATGGGTGAGGCGATACGGCTCGTCGGTCGCAGCGGCCACGCCAGCGACCCGAGCCTCGGCAACAACGCCATCGAGGGCATGCATGCCGTGCTGACGGCACTGCTGTCTTGGCGCGATGAGCTGAAGCAAGCGCACCGCGACCCGGCCTTCCGCGTCGCTTGGCCCACCATCAACTGCGGCCACATTCACGGTGGCGACAATTTCAACCGCATTTGCGGCCAATGCGAGCTGCATATCGACATCCGGCCCCTGCCGGGCCAAGAGCCCGATGACTTGCGGGCGGCGCTGCGCCGACGCGTCGCCGATGCGGCCGAGCCGCGCGGGCTCGCATGGCAGGTGGAGCCGCTCTTTCCGAGCATCCCGCCGGCCGATACCCCTGCCACCGCCGCCATCGTCCGCGCCGGCGAAGAGCTCACGGGCCATGCGGCGGAGGCCGTGAGCTTCGGCACCGAGGCGCCCTTCTTCAGCGCGCTCGGCATGGAGACCATGGTCCTGGGCCCCGGCGACGTGGACCAGGCGCATCAGCCGGACGAGTATCTCGCCATCGAGCGCATCGAGCCCATGCTCGGCATGCTGCGGGGGCTGATCCGGCGCTTCTGTTTGGGCGGCTGAGCTGTATCGACAACGGGCCTGTTCGCTGCACGGCGCCCCGGCATGCCGTCACACAACCTGCCGTCACATTCCCACGCTAAACTGGCGGAAGTACCGCCGGCCAAGCCTGGCCGACGTGATTTTGCGCAAATCCAGGCAGTAACCCATGCAACAACTCGACATCGCCAAAGCCCTGTCCCAATCCACCCTCGGCGCCGAGCTGACGCCCGATGAGTGCGCTGCGCTGGCCGCCGTCATGGGCGTGCAGGCCGTGCCCGCAGGCGAGACCCTGGTGCACGAGGGCGAGCAGCGTCGCACACTCTTCGTACTCGCCCGCGGCAGGCTGAACGTGTGCAAGGAGGTGAACGGCCAGGAAGAGACCGTCTACCAGATGCGCGTCGGCGAGTGCGCCGGCACCCGCGCCTTCATCGACGGCTCGCCACGCAAGGCCGCCCTCTGCACGGACACCGACAGCCTGGTGCTGACGCTGGAACCGGAGGCCTTTGAAGGTCTTATCGAGAGCCAGCCGCGGCTGGTTTACAAGATCATGCGCGCCATCTTCCGCATCACCCATTCCAACCTCATGCGGGTGAACCTGGAGAGCGCGGAGCTGCGCAATTACATGATGCAGTCTGGGGGGCGGTACTGAGGAGAGGTTCGAGGAGCTAGGGGCGAGCGGCGAGGAAGATCGAGCGCCTTCATACCACGCCGAGCACGCATCACTCGGCACTTGATCCTCGGCACGCGTTACTCGATTGCCGCGCTGCTTAACAAACTGTTGCAGCTCGCCGCAGATTTCCGCTTGCTGACGCCCTTGCTGCGGGCCATCGCCGGCGCCAAATCACGCCCCTGCGGACAGACCGCAGCTCAAAAAACAGAGAGGAGATTCAGATGATGTTCCGCCTCCCCACCGCCGCATTCGTGGCGGCCCCCCTTGCGCTGGCAGCCTTCACGGCCTTCGCCGAGATCGAACGCACGCCGTCTCCGGAAGGCGCCAAGGTGTACTTCATCGAGCCCACCGATGGTGCCACTGTACCGCAGACCTTCACGGTCAAGTTCGGTCTCGAGAACATGGGCGTCGCACCCGCCGGCACCGACACGCCGGCCACAGGCCATCATCACCTGCTCATCGACCAGGAGCTGCCGCCCTTTGACCAGCCCATCGGCGGCGATGTCAAGCACTTCGGCGGCGGGCAGACGCAAACCGAGGTGACGCTGGAGCCCGGCACGCACACCCTTCAGCTGATCCTGGGCGACATGAAGCACGTCCCGCACGACCCGCCCATCTACTCCGAGCAGATCACAGTCACCGTGGAGTGAGCGGCGCCCGGCGGGTGAGGCGGCATCCGGCCGCCACCCCGGAGCGATCGCTTTAACCCGCCGCACCTGCGGCCGATAGCCTGCACGCCAGCGGCGTCGAGGCTGTCGGCTGCACGTCTCCGGTGGGAGCCGGCGGGCCCCTGCTTGACAGCCGAGGCCGGTAATTTCTGACAGAAGCGCTGAGCAAAGGTTACCTCCACACCGGCGCCCCGTTCCCTAAGCTGATCTCCAAGGTCGAACAGCGACCTGCGGCATCCAACACCGGGGCCGTACTGCAACCACAGCACCATTGGAGATCGCCATCATGACCAAGACCCTTACCGTCGCTATCCTGTGCCTGGTCGGCAGCGTCGCGGCCACCGCCTCCCTGCTGTACGAGCCGAAGCTGCCGGGCCACGCAGCAGCGAGCGTCGCGGAGAGTGAGCCGGATGCCCGCCGCGGTACCCGGGCCCCGCTGGCGGTCGACACGGATATCGAGCCCACCGTTGGCGATCAGCCTCGCCGCGGGGAGCGCGGCGCCTTCGAGATCGCTGGCAATGCCACGCCCGAGCGCAGCGGTGACGGCCTCCGCCGCGGCAGCCGCTGACACACCTCGCCAACGCGCCGCCAGAGCGGCGCGGCAGGCATTGCGGCGCCGGGTATACCGGGATATACCGGAACGAACCACAAATACCCCAGCTGCAGCGGCTGGATCGGCGACGATCACTCAATCGGCCTCAATCCACCGCAGCGGCGGCAGGCTGCCTGGGCTTGGGCTTACCGCCGAGCAGGACTTTGACGCGCTCGCGGAGGCCCTAGAAGCACGCCGGGTGTGCCCCCAGCCCGCGCCGCCGCAGCGGGCTTATTGTCGCGCAACTGCTGACCTGTTCAGCGATGGCCCGTCGCCGGCGCTTTGACAACTCCTGATGCCGGAATCACGCGACGGCACCCCAATCCAGCCCCGCTGAAGCGCCAGGCGATGCGGCTCACGCAACCACCACAACGGCGTCTTCGCGGTCGCCTTGAGCTCGACGGCCTCCCCCGTCGACGGCAGCTGTGGCGCCACGGCGGCCGGCGAGTGGGCGACGAGCTCCCATGCCGGACTTGCCGTTGCCGCCAGGAGCAAGCCAACAGCCGCCAACCCAGTCAAGCCCAAATTCATTTCTGTCACCTCGTGTTGTCTCTGTCGCCCCGGAGCGTCAGTCAGCGTGCGACCATCGGCACGACGTCGGGCTGATCAACGGCGAGCATCGGTCCGCTGCCCGCAGTCTCAAACGGCTTTCGACGCGTCATCCATCGGTTTTCGCGAACCAATAGCCTGGACACAATGACCATGCTCAGGCTTCGCCAATGAATAAGCGCTGATTTGCTGATTTATTTGCGCTTTCGTCTTTGAGTCCTTATCTTCGGCGCCCAATGCAAGGCGTCTGCGCCGCATTGGACCCCAGTCCGCTGCCGCTCTGTCGCTTGCTTGCATCGACTCACCCAGGATCCGAGGCAACGGTTGCCTCATGTCCTGATACCAATGATCGTGACTTGAGAGGAGTGACAACGTGGATGCGCTGATGGACTTCCTACTGCGCTTCGCCTCGCAATTGCAGTCGCCGACGCTCGGCTTTCTGCTCGGCGGGATGATCATTGCCGCCCTCGGCAGCCGGCTCGAGATTCCCGATGCCATCTACAAGTTCATCGTCTTCATGCTGCTCATGAAGGTCGGGCTCAAGGGCGGCATGAAGATCCGCGAGGCGGAACTGGGTGAAATGCTGCTGCCCGCGCTATTCGCGGTGGCGATGGGCATTCTTATCGTCGTCATCGGGCGCTATACGCTGGCTATGCTGCCGAGCGTAAAGCGCGAGGACGGCATTGCCACCGCCGGGCTCTTCGGCGCCGTCAGCGGCTCCACGCTCGCGGCCGCCCTGGCCGTGCTGGAAGCAGAGAACATGCCTTATGAGGCCTGGTCCGTTGCCCTGTATCCCTTCATGGACATCCCGGCGCTCGTGACCGCCATCGTGCTCGCGAGCGTCTACCTCAATAAGCAGCGCGGCGGCAGCCGAGGCGAATCGGTCAAGATCTGGCCCATCGTCAAGGAGAGTCTGCAAGGCTCGGCACTGTCGGCGCTGCTGCTCGGCATTGCGCTGGGACTGGTGACAAATCCGGCCCCGGTCTACGACAGCTTCTTCGAGCCCCTCTTCCGCGGCCTGCTGTCGGTGCTGATGCTGGTGATGGGGATGGAGGCCTGGGCGCGGGTTAACGAGCTGCGCAGAGTGGCCCATTGGTATGCGGTCTATGCCGTGGTAGCCCCGTTGACGCACGGACTCATCGCGTTCGGGCTCGGCTGGATTGCCCATGTCACGACAGGCTTCAGCCCCGGCGGCGTCGTGGTGTTGGCTGTGATCGCCGGCTCCAGCTCGGACATCTCCGGGCCACCGACCCTAAGAGCGGGTATTCCTTCAGCCAATCCGTCTGCGTACGTAGGAGCATCCACGGCTGTCGGCACGCCGGTGGCCATTGCACTGGGCATCCCGCTGTACATCGGTTTGGCGCAAGCCCTGATGGGAAGCTGAGCCCTGTCGACCTGCCAGCACTCTGAGAAGATGCTGATTGATTGGGCATCCTGCCCAATCAATCAGACGGAGCCGAGCCCGTCCAGACATTGGGCGGTTTCCCGGCGCCTTCATTCTTGGCGACTTACGTCGCCGACAATGGCGAGGCGCCCTGCCCCGCACGGGGGGCGCCAGAAAATCGGCGCTTCACTAAGCCGTGGCAACATTGTGCCGCGACGGCCTGGGCACCAACCACGGCCTGAATCTGCTCACAGCAGGTTCGGGCCGTTTTTTTTCGTCGCGTATCAATCCGCGCCACCGGCACCGACAAAAGCACCGAGGCAAAAAAAGCCGGGCGCTTGGCCCGGCTCCTGAAACCATTGGCGGTCCAGCTCGTCAGAACTTATGCGCGCGCAGCACCTCTGCTTCGTGGATATAGGTAATGCCGGAATAATTGTCGAAGAACCTGCTGGCCACTTCAT
>NZ_JAIFKJ010000275.1 GCF_019695415.1 Thiohalocapsa sp. | reverse complement strand
CGCCGCGTCTCGCCGCCTCCGCCCGCCGCCGCCCCCCGTCGGTGCGGCGCCCGCCCAAGGCCCCCCGCGGGGGCGTCGCCGGCAGGGGAGGGGGCCGCACGGGGGGCGTCGGGGGCGGCGAGCTGCCCCGCCTGCGCCGCGACGAGGGCGCGCGTATCCTGGCCGCCGTGCCCGCACGCGCGCGCGTTGTCGCGCTCGACCTGCGCGGACGTGCCTGGAGCAGTGAACAGCTTGCGTCCGAGCTCGCCGGCTGGCTTGCAGACGGGCGCGACATCGCGCTTCTGGTGGGCGGTCCCAACGGACTCTCAGACGCCTGTCTCGCCCGCGCGGAGCAGCGCTGGTCTCTGTCGCCCCTCACGCTGCCGCATCCGTTGGTGCGAGTGCTGGTGGCAGAGCAGCTCTATCGGGCCTGGAGCCAGCTTCAGGGGCACCCCTACCACCGTGGCTGACGCGGGCATGACGCCGGAGGCATCCAAATGACAAGCTCGGCCGGCGCTCCAGCACCGCCGCTGATCCTGGCATCCAACTCCCCCCGCCGGCGCGCGCTACTGGCGCAGATCGGCGTCAATGTCGCCGTGCGCTCAGCAGACATGGACGAGACCCCTCTGCCCGGCGAGGCCGCTGCAGACTACGTGCTGCGCATGGCGCTGAGCAAGGCACGGGCGGTGCATGTTCGGCTGGCAGAGGCATCGGACCAGGGCACGCCTGTGCCGGTGCTGGGGGCGGATACAGCCGTAATCTGCGATGATCACATCCTCGGCAAGCCCACGGACGTCCAGGACGGCGCGCGAATGCTGGCGCTTCTGTCCGGGCGCACGCATCAAGTGTTGACGGCAGTGGCACTGCTGGGCAGCCGCGAGCGCACGGCGCTCAGCGAGACACAGGTGGCCTTTCGGGACATCGGCGAGGCAGAGGCCGCGGCCTACTGGGCTACCGGCGAGCCCCGGGACAAAGCGGGCGGCTATGCGGTGCAGGGGCTCGGCGCGGTCTTCGTCAGCAGCATCAACGGAAGCTGGTCAGGGGTCGTGGGGCTGCCTTTGTTCGAGACCGCAGCGCTGCTCTCTGCGGAGGGCATCGATGTGCTAGCCACGCCTGCGCGGAACGTCCCCCGCTGAAATCAGTATACTGTCACCCTTATCTAGTTCCGTCATCTTAATGTCAGCGGTGTCTCAACTTGATCGGCCGCAGGAGCTGTCCGGAACCGCCGGCTCCAATAGCCATCCTCTGAAACCATGAGCGAAGAGATCCTCATCAACGTCACCCCGCCGGAGACGCGCGTCGCGGTGGTGGAGAACGGCGTGGTGCAGGAGATCATCATCGAGCGGGCCGAACGCTGCGGGCTGGTGGGCAACGTCTACCGCGGTCGCATCTGCCGGGTGCTGCCAGGTATGCAGGCGGCTTTCGTGGACATCGGTCTGGAACGGGCGGCCTTCTTGCATGCATCGGACATCATCGGTAAGGATGGCGAGCCGCGCAGCGAGCAGATCACTGATCTGGTCCGGGAGGGCGAACGCATCGTGGTGCAGGTGGTCAAGGACCCCATCGGCACCAAGGGCGCCCGGCTCACCACCAACATCTCCATCGCTTCGCGCTACCTGGTCTTCATGCCGCGGCTTAGCAACACCGGCGTGTCGCAGAAGATCGAGGACGACGACGAGCGCAAGCGTTTGCGCGAAATCCTGCAGAACTACGTCGACGAGCACGAGGACGCCGGCGGCTATATCGCCCGCACCGCCGCCGAGGCCGTGGACGATGATGCGCTCTGCCGCGACATGGCCTTCCTCGCCAAGCTCTGGCGCGGCATCAAGGAGCGCTGCGACACGGGCGACGCCATCGGCCTCATCCATGACGACCTGCCGCTTGCGCTGCGAGCGCTCCGAGACCTGGTGACACCGGAGGTGGAGCGGGTGCGCATCGACTCCCGCGCCACCGTGGATAAGGCCATGCCCTTCGCCGCCAAGTACATCCCCGAGATTGTCGAGCGAATCGAGTACTACGCCGGCGAACGGCCGCTGTTTGACCTCTACGGGGTCGAGGACGAGATCAAGAAGGCCCTAGACCGCAAGGTACAGCTCAAGTCCGGCGGGCATCTGATTATCGACCAGACGGAGGCCATGACCACCATCGACGTCAACACCGGTGCCTTTGTCGGCCACCGTAATCTCGAGGAGACAATTTTCAAGACTAACCTGGAGGCGGCCCAGGCTATCTGCCGCCAGCTGCGACTCCGTAACCTCGGCGGCATCATCATCATCGACTTCATCGACATGACCGATGATGAGCATAAGCGCCAAGTGCTGCGGGCGCTGGAGAAGTGCCTCGCCAAGGATCACGCCAAGACCCACATCACTGAGGTCTCGGCTCTGGGCCTGGTGGAAATGACCCGCAAGCGCACCCGCGAGTCGCTGGAGCATGTGCTCTGCGAGCCTTGCCCCTGCTGCGGCGGGCGCGGCTCCATGAAGACGGCCGAGACCACCTGCTACGAGATCTTCCGCGAGATCCTGCGCGAGTCCCGCCAGTTCGAGGTGGAGACGCTGCTCGTGCTGGCCTCTCAGGAGGTCGTCGACCGCCTGCTTGACGAGGAATCCGGCCACCTCGCGGAGCTTGAGGAATTCATCGGCAAGCCCATCCGGTTACAGGCGGAGGCCTTGTACACCCAGGAGCAATACGACGTGGTCCTTATCTGAGCCGGCACAGCGCCGGTGTCCGCGCCCTTATGACCGGCAGCCAGGCCGCCAATCCGCCAACAACGTCCGCGACCCGCGGGGCCGAACCGCGCGCATGAGGCCACTACTGCGCGCCCTGCTGCGCCGGCTCGCCGGCGTCGTCGCCGCTGGCGTCATCGCCTTTGCCGCCCTAAGCCTCGGCCTACGCCTGGCGCTCCCGCACGCGGACGGACTGCGCAGCGTCGTCGCCGAGCGTCTCGGCGATCAGCTGGGGGCAGAGCTGACGGTGGGTGGCCTCGGGTTGCATCTGCGCGGCCTGCAGCCCGAGCTGAGCCTGGACGACGCGGTGCTGCTCGACCCTCTGACCGGCGAGCGGCTGCTCACCCTCCGCGCCCTGCGTGTGGATTTGGACCTCCGCGCGTCCTTGCTGGCATGGGCGCCGCGCATCGACGGCGTCACCCTGGTGGGCGCGCGCATCGAGGTGCAGCGCAGCGCCGATGGGCGTATCGGCGTGCGCGGCCTCGGTCCACTTGGCGGCGGTGACGGGACCGGCGCCGCTTACTTTCTGCGCGAAGGACACTTCAGCCTCGCCGATAGCCGCGTCTACTGGACCGACAGCTTCGCAGGCGTGCCAACGTTGGAGTTTCGCATCGAGCGGCTGGATCTGGTGAACCACGGTGCCCGTCACCGGCTGCGCGTGCAGGGTCGGCCGCCTGGAGACCCCGCGGGCGAGCTGACGCTGCTTGCCGACCTGCAGGGTGCGCCTGG
>NZ_JAIFKJ010000111.1 GCF_019695415.1 Thiohalocapsa sp. | reverse complement strand
CCGTCCACGCCGGTGCAGGACTACCGGCTGCATGTGCAGGCCTTCCAGCACCACTTCGCCGCCATCTTCGGCATGGATGCGCTGGAGCGGCTGCGCGGCTTCTCGCCGTCGGAGATGGCGCTGCCGAACCACCCGGACGTGGCCTATGAGTTCGTCAATACGCTCAAGGAGTGCGGCTACCAATGGGTGCTGGTGCAGGAGCACAGCGTCGAGCAGACCGACAACGGCTGGCACCCCCAGCGCCCGCACCTGCCGCACCGGCTCACCTGCACCAACTCCGAGGGCGAGACGGTGAGCATCATCGCCCTGGTGAAGACCCAGGGCTCCGACACCAAGCTCGTGGCCCAGATGCAGCCCTGGTACGAGGCCCAGGGGCTCGAGCGTTGGGAGCTCGCCGGCAAACAGGTCCCGCCGCTGGTGACCCAGATCGCCGACGGCGAGAACGGCGGCGTCATGATGAACGAGTTCCCGGACAAGTTCATGGAGGCGGTGCGCGCCGCCTCCGGCACCGACACGCCGCTGATGAACGGCAGCGAGTACATCGAGCACCTGTTCGCCCTCGGCATCAAGGAATCCGACCTCACCGAGATCCGCCCGGTGCAGCAGGGCAAGATCTGGGAGCGCATGCAGCCCGGCGACGGCCCGGAAAAGCTGGAGCAGGTCATCGAGGCGCTGAAGAAGGAAGACCACCAGTTCCACATGGACGGCGGCAGCTGGACCAATGATTTGTCTTGGGTGAAGGGCTACGAGAACGTCATCGGCCCCATGGAAGAGGCCAGCGCCCTGTTCAATGAGAAGGTACTGAAGCCCGGCACGCCCACCGACGACCCGCGCTACCGCAACGCGCTGTACCACCTGATGGCCAGCCAGACCAGCTGCTACCGCTACTGGGGCCAGGGCCTGTGGACCGACTACGGCCGCGAGATCTGCCGCCGCGTCATGGACATCGTCAACTACGATTTCGGCTGAGCTGCCTTCGCGCACTCTGTGCGAGCGGCCTCCGGCCGCGACACCGCGATGCCTCTGGGAGCGGTCTCCGGCCGCGACGACTTCCAGAGCGCGACCACAAGCCCGTCGCGGCAGGGATGCCGCTCCCATGGCGCTGAGGCGGCAGCGCGCTGCGGATACCCGTTCCGCGGAGCCGACCAGCGCAACGAGGTTGTGATCTGATCGACCTGCGGGAGCTGTTCGACGAAGCGCGATCCGTCACGGATCACTACGTTGTATGAGCCGGACCCGGTCGCTGCTGATTACCATCGATGCCGGAATGGGTAGGCAGTCGCGAGCCTTGCACCGGACGGTCAGCGCCGCCTGCAACTGCCTGAGCGAGCGCAGCTTCTCTTCGAGCAGCGCGTCGATGCGGGAGATGTGCTCGGCCCGATTCATGGGCTCAGCACTTTCAGTGCACCATGGCCGCCGCGTCCAGCAGCACTTCGACACCGGCGCCGGGGCGGTGCGCCTGCTCACTCAGGTGGCGCCGCCAACGACGGGCGCCGGGGCGGCCCTGGAAGAGGCCGAGGATGTGGCGGGTGATGCTGTTGAGCGGCACGCCGGCGGCGAGCTCACGCTCCACATAGGGCACGAAGGCGTCCAGCACCTCGTGCGGGCTTGGCGGTGGCCTTGGGTCTGAGAAGATCAAGCGGTCAGCGTCCGCCAACAGCCAAGGGGTCTGGTAAGCGGCGCGGCCGATCATGGTGCCGTCGAGTCGGTCCAGGAAGCCTACGGCCTGCTCCAGCGTCTGTATGCCACCGTTGATGACCATCGGCAACCCAGGGAAATCCTGCTTCAGACGTATCACCATGTCGTAGCGCAGGGGTGGCACGTCTCGGTTCTCGCGCGGGCTGAGGCCCTGGAGCCAAGCCTTTCGGGCGTGGACGATGAGGGCATCGCAGCCGGCGCTGGCGATGGCGTCTGTGAAGGCGGCCAGTTCTTCATAGCTGTCGCGCTCGTCGATGCCAATGCGCGTCTTGACCGTCACCGGCACAGTCACTGCGGCCTTCATGGCAGCGACGCAGTCCGCCACCACGCCGGGCTCCGCCATCAAGCAGGCGCCGAAGCGTCCGTTCTGCACGCGGTCCGACGGGCAGCCGACGTTGATATTGATCTCGCAGAAGCCGGCATCTTGCCCAAGCCGCGCGCAGTAGGCCATATCGACCGGGTCGGCGCCGCCGAGCTGCAGCGCCACCGGGTGTTCGGCCGGTTCGTGGCGGAGGAAGCGGGCAGTCTCGCCGTGGATCAGCGCGCCCGTGGTGACCATCTCGGTGTAGAGCAAGGTGTGCCGGGTTAGGAGCCGCGCGAAGTAGCGGTAATGGCGGTCCGTCCAGTCCATCATCGGGGCGACGGACAGGCGGCGGCGCGTTGGGTGCACTGCGCTGTCGGTCATGAGGCTGCGGTGGTCTGTGGCTGTCACTTCAGCATTGGGGCCGGTCTTATTTTCGTCCAGTCTTCCGCCGCAACGCTTCTCTTGGGGGCTGGCGGCCGGCGCTTGAGCCTCAACGCTTAAGGCTGAGCGCTGGGCCTGTTGGGGGTGGTCTCCCCGAGACACCAAGGCTTTGCCACGAGTCGTCACCCGGCTAGTGCGTGGATACGCGGTGTAAAACCCCGTGATCCATATCCTTGAATGCGGCGCCAGGCTTCGTAACCTTGCGCGCGGAACATTAGAATGTTCCGATTCTGTATATTGGGTCGGGTGCAGGGGGCTCGCCGGCGCGCTCGCGAGCAGTACACCCGCTAGCGGACGGTCGTCCATCAGGTGCGAAAGCCCCAAGGTCTTGGCGCAACCGCCCGCTTGACCGGCCGCCCAAGACGAGAACACTCAAGAAGACCGCCCCCTAAACAGAGCGCTCCACACCCACCGCAGCCCGGAAGCCGTTATGAAAGATCCCGCAGTTCATCCCGACAAAGTCGAAGGCCACACGGAGGTCAAAGAGACCACCTGCTACATGTGCGCCTGCCGCTGCGGGATTCGCGTCCACCTGCGCGACGGCCAGGTGCGCTACATCGAAGGCAACCCGAACCACCCGCTGAACGAGGGTGTGATCTGCGCGAAGGGCAGCTCGGGCATCATGAAGCAAGTGTCGCCGGCGCGGCTGACCAAGCCGCTGCTGCGTAAGAAGGGCGCCAAGCGCGGCGACTCGGAGTTCGAGGAGATCTCGTGGGACCAGGCCATGGACCTGCTAACCGAGCGCCTCGGTCGGCTCCGCGCCGAAGACCCCAAGAAGTTCGCGCTCTTCACCGGCCGAGACCAGATGCAGGCCCTGACCGGCATGTTCGCCAAGCAGTTCGGCACGCCGAACTACGCCGCCCACGGCGGCTTCTGCTCCGTGAACATGGCCACGGGCATGATCTACACCATCGGCGGGTCGTTCTGGGAGTTCGGCGGGCCGGACCTGGAGCGGGCCAAGCTGTTCGTGATGATCGGCACCGCCGAGGACCATCACTCCAACCCGCTCAAGATCCAGATCAGCAAGTTCAAGCGCCGCGGGGGGCGCTTTGTCTCCATCAACCCCATCCGGACCGGCTACTCGGCCATTGCCGACGAATGGGTACCCATCAAGCCCGGCACCGACGGCGCGCTCTTCCTGGCGCTGATCCACGAGATCCTGAAGCTCGGCCTATTCGACCGCGAGTTCCTGGTGCAGTACACCAATGCGCCGGAGCTGGTCATCGACGACCCGAGCCGCGACGACCACGGCATGTTCTATCGGGACCCGGACGCGGAGATCGTCGAGGGCTGCACGGACCCGCAGAACAAGCTCTGGTGGGACCGCAACAAGAACGGTCCGGTGTTGACACACACGGAGGGCGGCGACCCGCGCCTGATGGGCAGCTACGAGCTGCCGGACGGCACGCCGGTGAAGCCGTCCTTCCAGCTGCTGAAGGAGCGGGTGGAGCCCTATACGCCGGAGTGGGCCGAGAACATCACCGGCATCCCCGCAGATACGATCCGCCGCCTTGCCCACGAGATGGGCGTGACCGCGCGCGACCACAAAATCGAGCTGCCCATCCGCTGGACCGACTGCTGGGACAAGGAGCACGAGACCGTCACCGGCAACCCGGTGGCCTTCCACTCGATGCGCGGGCTCGCGGCGCATTCCAATGGCTTCCAGACCATTCGGTCCTTAAGCATCCTGATGACGGTGCTCGGTACCATCGACCGCCCCGGCGGCTTTCGCCACCGCGCACCATTCCCGAAGCCCATTCCGCCCTGCCCGAAGCCGCCGAATCACCCGGATGCCGTGCAGCCCGAGGCGCCGCTGGAGGGTCTGCCGCTGGGCTGGCCCGCTCGCCCCGAGGACCTCTTCGTCGACGACGACGGCAAGCCGGTGCGCATCGACAAGGCCTTCAGCTGGGAGTATCCGCTCGCGGCCCACGGCCTGATGCACAACGTCATCACCAACGCCTGGCGCGGCGACCCCTATCCCATCGACACGCTGTTTCTGTTCATGGCCAACATGGCCTGGAACTCGTCGATGAACACCACCGCGGCGCGGCACATGCTCACCGACACCGACGAGAACGGTGAGTACAAGATCCCCTTCCTCGTGGTGTGCGACACCTTTTCATCCGAGACCGTCGCCTTCGCCGATCTGGTGCTGCCGGACACCACCTATCTGGAGCGCCACGACGTGCTCTCGATGCTGGACCGGCCCATCTCGGAGTTCGACGGGCCCGTGGACGCCGTGCGCCTGCCGGTGCTGCCGCCCAAGGGCGAGTGTCGTCCGTTCCAGGACGTGCTCATCGAGCTCGGTGGGCGCCTCAAGCTGCCGGCCTTCACCAAACAGGACGGAAGCCCCAAGTACCGCAATTATCCGGACTTCATCGTCAACTACGAGACCTCGCCGGGCTCCGGCATTGGCTTCCTGGCAGGCTGGCGCGGCAAATTCGGCGAGAAGTACCTCAAGGGCGAGCCCAACCCGCGGCAGTGGGAGCAATACGCCGCCAACGGCTGCGTCTTCCACCACGAGCTGCCGCGCAGCTATCAGTACATGCGCAACTGGAACAAGGGCTACCTGCATTGGGCCCGGGCGCATGCGCTGACGCGCTGGGCAGAGCCCATCATGCTGCACATCTACTCGGAGGTGTTGCAGCGCTTCCGTGCCGCCGCGCAAGGCAAGTGGCCCGGGCGCCAGCCCCCCGACCACCTACGCGAGCGCATCGAGACCTTCTTCGATCCGCTGCCCTTCCATTACGAGCCGCTGGAAGGCCAACTGGTGGACAAGACGCGCTTCCCGCTGACGGCGCTGACCCAGCGGCCCATGGCCATGTACCACAGCTGGGACAGCCAGAACGCGTGGCTCAGGCAGATCCACAGCCACAACTATCTGTTCGTAAACCCCAAGCTTGCCATCGCCCAGGGCATCGAAGACGGGGACTGGATCTGGGCGGAATCCCATCTGGGCCGGGTGAAGTGCATGTGCCGCTACTCCGAAGCCGTGGAGCCCGGCACGGTCTGGACATGGAACGCCATCGGCAAGGCCGCCGGAGCCTGGGCGCTCGATCCGAAAGCCGATGAGTCCAAGAAAGGCTTTCTGCTGAACCACCTGATTGGGGAGGAGCTGCCTAACGGCGGAGCCGGAAACCACTTCTCCAACTCCGACCCCATTACCGGCCAGGCGGCTTGGTTCGACCTGCGGGTGCGAATCTATAAGGCCGAGGGCCCGCAAGAGGGCCAGATCACCGAGCCCCAGTTTGCGCCCATGAAGACCCTACCCGGCCAGGACGTCCGGCCGCGCGCGCGCTGGCAGACCTATGTGGCCGGGGTGTTTGGGAGAAAGTAGTTGAGAAGTACGGAGTACGGAGTACGGAGTACGACGGCCACTCTCGGGGTGGAGGCCTATGGCAGGTGTACGGCGCTTTGAAGATTGGCTCGCGTGGAAAAAGGCCCGCGCGCTGACCGCGGAGATTTATCGGCTCAGCGACGTTGGGGGCTTTCGACGTGACTTCGCTTTGCGGGATCAGGTCCGTCGAGCTGCTATCTCGATCATGTCAAACTGCGCTGAAGGTCACGAGCGTTATAGTCGTACCGAGTTCAAGCGCTTCCTGTCGATTGCGCGTGGCTCTGCCGCGGAGGTCCGAAGCCAGCTCTACGTCGCGCTGGACCTGAGCTACATCGACTCGCCTACATTTGCCCGGCTTGTGCAGGATTGCGTCGAAATCAGTCGCATGATTGGCCGCATGCATGCCACAGTCGATGAGCAGCAACCCAATGTCCAGATATGAGCGACCTGGCTGTCAAATTCATCGGCATCAAGTGATGAGGTTCGGCGGTCCCCAACCGCGGCCCTTCATACTTCGTACTCCGTACTCCGTACTTCGTACTCTCCCCAACCGCATTCTCAGTTTCCCGATACCAGTAGAGCCATGACCCAACTCGCCCTAGTAATCGACCTCAACGTCTGCGTCGGCTGCCATGCCTGCGTGACCTCCTGCAAGCAGTGGAACACCTCCGGCTGGGCCGGGCCCATGGTGGATGAAAATCCCTATGGCGCGGACCCCACGGGGACGTTCTTCAATCGGGTGCAAACCTTCGAGGTCGGCAGCTATCCGGCCACGGAGACGGTGCATTTTCCGAAGTCCTGCCTGCATTGCGAGGAGCCGCCGTGTGTGCCTGTCTGCCCCACCGGGGCGAGCTACAAGCGTGAGGACAACGGCGTCGTGCTGGTGGACTACGACAAGTGCATCGGGTGCAAGTATTGCTCCTGGGCCTGCCCCTATGGCGTCCGCGAGCTGGACGAGCAGCAGCAGGTGATGAAAAAGTGCACACTCTGCATCGACCGCATCACCGATCAGTCCCTGCCGGAGAAAGAGCGCCAGCCTGCCTGTGTACTGGCCTGCCCGACGAATGCCCGGCTCTTCGGCGACGTGCACGACCCGGACTCCGAAGTTTCCGTTGCTATCCGCGAGCGCGGTGGCTACGCGCTGATGCCTGAATGGGGCACCAAGCCCGCCAATCATTATCTGCCGCGGCAGAAGACGCGCATGCACATCAATGAAGACGAGCTGCAGCGTGCCGACAATCCGCTGACCAAGGAAGACATCACTGTTTATACCGGTGAGGAAACCTTGGACGACGTCACCTGGTGAGTATCGAGTTTCGAGTGGCGAGCAGCGAGGCGCTGTGTCCAAGCGCCTGCGGGCTCGTTACTCGTCACTCGCGCGCCAACGCTCTCCCTCGATACTCGCAACACGCTACTCGAAACTAATACTATGCATCCCGCCTTCTCTGTCATCTTCCTGACCACGCTCATTGGTGCCGGTCAGGGTCTATTTCTGGCTCTCTTCACCGGGCAGCTATACGCCAGCATCAAGCTCATCGATGCCCAGGGCGCGAGCTTCTACGCCGTTGGCAGTGCCCTATCCCTAGGTCTGCTTATTGCGGGACTCGGGGCCTCGTTCTTCCATCTCGGCCGACCCGAGCGGGCCTGGCGGGCGGCGTCCATGTGGCGCACATCCTGGCTATCGCGAGAGGTCATCGTGCTGCCCATGATGATGGGCGTCGTGTTTTTCTACGGCTTGTTCCACTATCTCGGCTGGACCCAGCCCTGGTTCGTGGCGGGAGACGGGGCACTGCCTATCGACGCCACCATGGTGCTCGGCTTTGCTGGCGTCATCGTGGCTTTTGCGCTTTTCGTCTGTACCGGGATGATTTACGCGAGCGTCAAGTTTCTGGAGGAATGGCATTCGCCCTACACGATCGGCAACTTCACATTCCTTGGCATGGCGTCAGGCTTCATGCTCGCCGCCGCCTATTCCGCCTATCTGGGCAATCATTTGGTGGGCTTCTATGGCACCTGGGCGGTGATCTTCACGCTGCTCGGGCTGGGCACGCGCATCGCTTCGCTCATTCGCAATGCGACGCTCAAGCACAAGAGCACGCTGCAGACGGCCATAGGCGTGCGGCACCGCAAGATCGTGCAGAAGTCTCAGGGTTTCACGGCTGGCTCGTTCAACACCCGGGAGTTCTTCCATCACCAAAGCCCCGAGTTCTTGCGGCTGGTGCGGATTGGCTTTCTTGTGCTGGTGTTTCCCTTGCCGCTGCTGCTCATTGGCGTGTCCTACGTGCTGGAGTCACCGACGCTGCCCATCGCCGCCTTCGTGATCCAGTACCTAGGTCTGGTGGCGGAGCGCTGGTACTTCTTCGCCGAAGCCAACCACCCGCAGAACCTTTACTACCAGAGTGTTGCGTGATTCCGGCTACGACGCCCGCAGCAGCACCTGACACTGCGCCGGCGGCTGTGGCCGTGGCTTGGGCGTGTTGGACGAAGACGTGCTGCTCGGCGTGCGCGCCTCCAGACTGAACCACCATGCCAGTTCAGACCCGCAGCCACTGCCCATAGGCACAGGGGCCTGCTGCCGGCAATGGGGGCTGCCGGGCGGGCACTTGAGGCGGACATGCATGTGGGCGTCGTGACCCCACCAGGGGCGGAGCTTCCTGAGCCACTTGGCGTTGTCCTCCTGCCTGCACAGGGCGCGCTTGATGCCGGGGTTGACCAGGATGCGGTCGACGGCCGGGTCCTGGGCGGCGGATTTGATGAGGAACAGCTGGTCCGGGCCGAAGCGCTCGTTGAGACTGAGCTTCTTGGGTGTGAGCATCGTCGGCGGGTCTCGGTGCTCCGGCGTGGAGCGGACGGCCTCCGCCGGCGAGTCCGCTAGGGCCAGCCAGATATCCACGTCGAGCCCGTTCTGGTGGCTCACATGGGAGGAGCTCATGCGCCCACCGCGCGGTTGGGCGAGGTCGCCGATCATGATGTAGCGACCGTTGCGGGCGTGCATCTGGCGACCGAGGTCTTGGATTAGCCGAATGGTCTCCGGGTGGCCGTAGTAGCGGTTGCGGTGGCGGCGGATGCTGACGAAGCCGGTGCCGGTGGATGGCAGCGTCTCTGCACCGTCGATGCAGCCATTGCTCGGGCCACCGATGGCCGCCGGCGCGCCGAGCGAGACGTGCTGGATGCGTGACCAGGGTGTGTCGGCGCCCGCGGCTGGCAGCGTGGCGGTCGACGCGAGCAGAGCAAGGCCCAAAGCCCCTAGGCCCGGGCGGTGGCACAGATGCGGCAGTGCCAGGTACGCGCGTTGTTGAACAGACGGCATGATTGGATTCCCCCAGGATGCTGCAGCGCATTTGTACACGACAAAGCGCATGTTAGCCCAAAGCAGCGGTTAGGGGGCGCTATCAAGAGCCGCGGGCCCGATGTTAGACATTTGGGCGGACCAGCGGGCGCTTGGCAGTCAGCGAGTGGGCGCCCGCGTAGGCGCGCGGGCGGGAGATTGAGGTCACGCCGTCCGTGGCGTTGGAGCCGTGGTGAGTGCTCCTCGGGCGTCCGGCCCCGATGTGTGCGGTGGCCCTGTACCCTCAGGCTCAGGCGGCCTTCTTCCGCTTCTTGCTGGCGCGCTTTGCGATCAGTGCCCCGCGCATGATGAACACGACGAACAGACTCGCAACAAAGCCTGCCACGGCCACGGCACTGCTCACGAGCACGGGCTTTGCCTGCGGCTCGGAAATACCGAGCGTGTTACCGACGGCGATCAGGGTTGGATTGTCCGCCGGCACGGCGATGAGGAAGGCGCA
>NZ_JAIFKJ010000477.1 GCF_019695415.1 Thiohalocapsa sp. | reverse complement strand
CTTGCCAGCCGCCCCGCGGGACGCACCCTGACGACCGTCCAACTACTGCATCTAGGTTGAATGACCCAAGCTCAATGTCCGATGCACCCTCCGACCACAGCCAGCCCAACCCGCCGGGCCGACGCCGTCGGCGTCTTGTTGATCTCGCCGCCGCTGCATTGCTAGCCGGCTGCGGCCACACGCTGGGCGCCGCGCCGGAGCCGCCGCTGTTCGACGCCCATCTGCACTACACCGGCGTCGATGCCGCCGCGCTGCCGCCGGAAGAGATCATCGCCATCTTCGATGCAAGCGGCATCACCCGCGCGGTGGTCTCCGGCATGCCCACCAGCGCCGTGGAGCGGCTGTACGCCGCGGCACCGGAGCGGATCATCCCGTTCCTGAATGTCTACAACGCGCCAGGCGCCAAGCGAAACTGGATGCACGACGAGCGCCTTCCGGCACGGGTCGCCGAGCTGTTGGATGCGGCGGGCGGCATCTATCGCGGTATCGGCGAGCTGCATATCTTCGCCGATGACGCACAGAGCCCGGTGCTGATGGCGCTGGCCGACATGGCCGCCGAGCGCGGGCTGATGCTGCAGATCCACGGCGATGCCGAAGTCCTGGATGCCGTGTTCGAGCGCCAGCCACGGCTCACCGTGCTCTGGGCGCACCTGGGCACAAACCCCCGGCCGGAGGTGATCGCGCCGGTGCTGGCGCGGCATCCCAACCTCTATGCGGACACCTCCGTGCGCGATGGGCGCTTCGTGGACGCACAGGGGCGACTGCGGGCCGAATGGCAGGCCTTCTTTACTGAGCACGCAGATCGCGTGCTGGTGGGTGTCGACACCTTCTGGACCCGGCGCTGGAAGCGCTTCGATCAGGTGGCCGCCGAAATCCGCGGCTGGCTCGGTCAGCTCCCGCCGGACGTTGCGGAACAGCTCGCCCGCGACAATGCCGAGCGGCTGTTCAACCGCTCGATGCAGCGTCCGGAGCCCGGATCCTCCGGCGGGCCGCCGGCTCTCGTAGATCAACCAAGCAAGCTTCAACCCTGAGGTTTGCAAAGGGCATGGGCGCATCGGACGGAGGCCGTGCCGATCAGCGATGCCTCGACGCAGTGCGCGCGGCGGAAGCGCGGGGTGACGCGCTCGCCGCACTCAATCCGGCAGCAACAGATTGCGGAAGGGCTCGCGCTGCTTCCAGCGGTAGGCCTGAAAGTCGCGCCGGTCCGTGCTCAGGATGCGGCCGTCGCCGAGCTGCTCGGCGAGCAGGACGGCGGAGGCGTCGGCGAGATCCATGGGCAGCGCGGCATAGCGGCGCATCAGCAGTGCGGCCTGCACGGTCGCGTCCGGCGGCGGGTCCCAAACCTGGAAGGCGCGTCCGGCGCGCTCCAGCAACGCGGGTGCGGCCTCGACGCTGACCCGCCTTGCGAGCAGGTGGCAGGTCTCGGTCAGGATCGGCCAGGTGGTGATGAGCTCGCCCTTGAAGCGGGCATAGGCCTCCGCGGCAAGCCGGTGGTGGCTGTCCCGCCGGAACAGCAGCGCGACCCAGAAGCCGGTGTCCGCGATGATCATCCGCCCGTGCGGCCGGCGCGCTCGTCGTCCCCGGTGTCCGGTGCCGCATCGTCGGCCCAGAGATAGCGCTTGTAGTCCGCGGACAGGTCCGTTGGGGAGTCGTCGCTGCCCTCGAACGCGCCCACCAGCACGTCCAGTGCGGCGGCGTCGCGCTCGGTCCGGTCGCGGACCTCTGCGTAGTAGTGCTCGATGGATTCCCGCACCACGTCGGACAGGCTCAGGCCGGTCGTGCGCTGGAGGTAGTCGAGCTTGTCGGCCGCGTTATCGTCAAGGCGGGCGTTGATGCGCATGGCGGGCTGCCGATGAAATGTCATACGCTGTATGCTAGCGTGACGTCGCCAAAGGCGCAACACTGCGCGGGGAGGCTGACTATGCTCATACCATTGCGTGGATGCGCCGGACCGGGTTATATTGTGCAGCTCACAGGCGCGTAGCTCAGTTGGTTAGAGCACCACCTTGACATGGTGGGGGTCGGTGGTTCGAGTCCACTCGCGCCTACCATACTCGGGCCGCCAGCCTCCTGGGGTTGGCGGCTTTTCCTTTTCTAAAGCGCCCCAGATGCGGCGTCGCGCTTGTCGCCCTGATCACGCTCTGATGGGCGGCCCGAGACGAAGGGGCGAGGCCGAATCACGCGATCCCTCGTATCGATCGCCACTGACGCAGTCGAGGCAGCCATCATGCCCCAGATCACCCTCCCCGACGGTTCCGTCCGCAGTTTTGATGCGCCGGTGACGGTGCAGGACATCGCCGCCGACATCGGCAGCGGCCTCGCCAAGGCGACCCTGGCCGGGCGCGTTGACGGCCGACTCGTCGATGCGAGCTATGTCGTGGACGACGATGCCGAGGTGGCCATCGTCACCAGCCGAGACGAGGAGGCGCTGGAGCTGCTGCGCCACGACGCCGCGCACGTGATGGCCCAGGCGGTGCAGGAGCTCTACCCGGGCACCCAGGTCACAATCGGCCCTGCCATCGAGAACGGCTTCTACTACGACTTTGCGCGCGATGAGCCCTTCACGCCGGAGGATCTGACAGCCATCGAGCAGCGCATGCACGAGATCGTCAAGCGCGACCTGCCCATCCAGCGCGAGGTCTGGGACCGCGAAGAGGCCAAGCGGGTCTTCGGCGAGCTCGGCGAGGCCTACAAGGTCCAGATCATCGACGAGATCATCCCCGAGGGCGAGGAGGTCTCGGTCTACCGCCAGGGCGAGTGGTTCGACGTCTGCCGCGGCCCGCACCTGCCGAGCACCGGCAAGCTGGGGCAGGGCTTCAAGCTCATGAAGCTCGCCGGCGCCTACTGGCGCGGCGACTCCAGCAACGAAATGCTCCAGCGCATCTACGGCACCGCCTGGCGCGACAAGAAGGAGCTGAAGGCTTACCTGCACCGTCTGGAGGAAGCCGAGAAGCGCGACCACCGCAAGCTCGGCAAACAGCTGGACCTGTTCCACTTCCAGGACGAAGCGCCCGGCATGGCCTTCTGGCACCACAAGGGCCGGATCATCTACCGCGAAGTCGAGCACTACATGCGCACCAAGCTCGACGAGTACGGCTACCAGGAGATCGAGACGCCGCAGGTGCTCGACCGCTCGTTGTGGGAACGCTCAGGGCATTGGGAGAAGTTCGCGGACGACATGTTCACGACGCACCTGGATGACCACGACTTCGCCATCAAGCCCATGAACTGCCCCGGGCACATCCAGGTGTTCAACCAGGGGCTCAAGAGCCACCACGACCTGCCGCTGCGCCTGGCGGAGTTCGGCGTCGTTCACCGCAACGAGCCCTCGGGCACGCTGCACGGGCTGATGCGCGCGCGCCGCTTCACGCAGGACGACGCGCATGACCTTAGCACCGAGGACCAGCTTACGGCGGCGGTTCAGACGCAGATAGACATGGTCTTCGAGACAA
>NZ_JAIFKJ010000132.1 GCF_019695415.1 Thiohalocapsa sp. | reverse complement strand
ATGCGCGACTTCAAGGACGAAACCCGCCGCGAGCACCGCGAGCTGAACCGCAAGTGGGGCGAGATGGCCAACCGCCTCGGCACCATCGTCGAGGACCTCGTGGTCCCGAGCCTGCCGCAGATCATCCGGGAGACCTTCGCTGAGGACATCATCGACCTCTCCGTGCGGCGCAGGCGCAAGCTGCCGGAGGGGCGCTCCAAGGAGTTCGATGCCATCGCCGTCACGCCCACGCTCGTCTGCGTCAACAGCACCAAGGCGACGCTGCGCAGCGCCGATGTCGACCGGATGGTGACAGAGATCGAGGAGCTGCGGGAATTCTTCCCAGCCTATCGCGAGGTTCCGGTGGTCGGCATCCTGGCCACACTGGCCGCAGAGGACAGCGTCGTCCGCTACGCGACCAAGCTCGGCTTTCTGGTGCTCGCGGTGGGCGACGAGCTGATGGAAGTGCAGAACCCTGCCGGCTTCGAGCCTCGGCGCTGGTAGCAGCCTCTACGCCACCTCTGGCTACCCACCCAGAGTTCGTCGTCTGGCGCGTACCGCAGCCGCACGCTGGAATTGCAAACCGCAGGATGGACAACCGAAGCGGATTCCACCCACAGGCGACACAAAACACGCGAAGCTGCAAAACCAAAAGGTGGAGACACCCAAATGGCACTGGCAGAAGAGGACATCCGCTTCATCAAGGCCCATCTCGGCGAATGGCTCGCCGAGCAAAGCCTGGGCAAACCGCCCGCGGTCTACGAGCTCGAGCTGCGCGAGCGCATGGTCCGTGTCGAAGAAGAGCTCAAGCACCAGCGCGAGCTGATGCGCCAGGGCTTCGAGCAAGTCGACAAGCGCTTCGAGCAGGTAGACAAAAGGCTCGAACAGATCGATAAGCGCTTTGAGCAGGTAGACAAGCGCTTTGAGCAGGTAGACAAGCGCTTCGAGCGAATCGATAAGCGCTTCGACGCGATGCTCAAACGCCACGACAGGCAATTCCTCTGGGTGATCGGATTCATTGCCACAAGCGCTGGACTCGTCATCTCCGCCGTGCGGCTCCTGTGAGACGCCGCAAAGGACTGCGCTGAGACGCGACTGCGAACCAATCCAAACCATTTGTAGAGCCATCGGTGCAGGCCCAGACCACAGCAGGACATCCCCGCGTCAGCCCTGTGCGAAAATGCAGCTCGGCGTGACCGCATCAGCAGGTCACCGCAACCTTGTACGCGGGCAGTTGGGGGCATATCCGAATTGAACATGGACAGCACGGATGGTGGCAGCGCGAGCACCGTCGATGAACGCATCGTCATCATCGGCGCCGGCGTGTCGGGCCTCGCGCTAGCCTGGCTGCTGTCGGAGATGGGCAAGCGGGTGACGGTGCTGGAGGCGGCCCCGCACATCGGCGGCCTCGCGCGCACCTTCGAGTGGCATGGTCTCCCCTGCGACATCGCGCCGCACCGCCTCCACACCCAGGATCAGGCGGTGCTGCAGGCCGTCCAGCAGCTGGTGCCGCTGCGGGAGCTCCGGCGCCACAGCCGCATCCTGATGCGGGACAAGCAGATTCAGGACCCCATCAACCCCATCGAGCTGCTGCTGCGCTTCCCGCCGCAGATCGGCCTCAAGCTGGTCTGGGGCTATCTCAACCGGCCCAAGCTGCCGGAGGACTCCTTCGAGGCCATGGCGCTGAACCGCTACGGCCGAGGCCTGTACGACTTCTTCTTCGAGCCCTACACCAGGAAGATGTTCGGGGTGCCGCCCGGCGAGATCTCGCCCGTCTGGGGCCGCGAGAAACTGCGCTCGTCCGGCCTGCTGGACGCCTTGAAGCGCCAATCCAAGACCTTCTTCAGCACCTTCTGGTACCCGAAACAGGGCGGCTACGGCAGCATCTGCGACGCCATGGCCGCCCGCACCCGCGGCGAGATCCGCCTCTCGGCACCGGTCACCGGGCTGGATCACGACAATGGCCGCATCAGCGCCGTGCGCTATCGGCAGGACGGCACAGAGCAGCGGCTCGACTGCGACCGGGTCTTCTCCACCATCCCGGCCACCGGTCTGGCGCGGATGCTGGGCGGCGAGCTGCACCTGCGCTTCAAGCGCGTGCAGCTGGTCTATGTGCACATCGCCAGGGCCCAGGCCATGCCGTACCAGTGGGTCTATTGGGGCGACGCCGAGGTCGTCATCAACCGAATGGCAGAGTTCAAGCACTTCCACCCGGATCTGCCGCCAACGGACCGCACCGTGCTCTGCGCGGAGGTCACCGTCGATACCGACCAGCCGGTGGAGGACGTTCTCAGCGCGCTCGAACGCTACCAATTGGTCCGGCGCGGGGACGTGCTGGACACCATGCTCATCACCGAGGGCTGCGGTTACCCCGTCTACGACCGCGGCTTCGAGGCGGCGAAAACCCAGGCCCAGGCGCTGTTTGGGCGGTATGCGAACCTGCACTGCGTCGGCCGCAACGCGGAGTTCCGCCACATCGAGGCGGACGAGGACATTGCCTCCGCCGCCGACTGCCTGCGGGGCATCTACGGCGCCGATGCCGTGCGCCTTGGCGCATGAAGCGCCTTGCCCAGCTCGGCGTCGCCGGCGGCGTCACCGCGGCCACCTTGACCTATGCCCTCTGGGGCGTTGACCTCACCGCGCTCTGGCACACCCTGCGCGGCGGCAACCTGTGGGTCCTGCCGCCCTTCCTCGCCGTGCTGGCCGTCTTCTTCGCCAGCAACGCACAGCGCTGGGGGTTGACGCTCCGGCCCTTCGGGCGGTTCTCCGCCAAGCAGCTGGCGCCGTCGATGATGATCGGCTTCGCCGCCAACAACGTCCTGCCGCTGCGCGTGGGCGAGCTGATCCGCGCCTACCTGTTCGCGCAGGATACGGGTGTCGCCAAGAGCGGCGTGCTCATGAATCTGGCCCTGGAGCGCCTATTGGACCTGATCGGTATCCTGGTGATCTACATCGCCGCCCTATCCCTGCTGCCAGGGGCGCCCGCAGCCTTCCGTAACAGCGCGTGGCTCGCGGCGGCCGCTGTGGCCGGACTCGCGCTGGTGCTGGCCGCATTCGTGCTGGCACCACGCCAGATCGACGCCCTCTGGCGCGGGGTCGGCACCCACCTGCCCGCGGGGCTGCGCGAGCGCGGCAGCATCTATCTGACGCAGTTCGAGCGAGGCCTGTCGGCGATGCGCACAGCTGGGATGGCCGCGTTGCTCATCGGCTACTCCATCGGCCGCTGGCTGCTCGCCGTCGTGCTGGCATGGCTCGCCATCTACGCCTATGCCGGTGCCATACCGCTGCCGGTGGCCATGCTCACCATCGGCATCACGGCCTTCGCCGTGGCCCTCCCGAGTGCACCCGGCTTCGTCGGCCCCATGCAGGCCGCCTTCGTCTTTGCGCTCGCACCCTTCGGCATCGAGCAGGAAGCGGCACTGGCGGCGAGCCTGCTGTTCCTGCTCGGCCACTGGATACCGGTCACCGCCGTGGGT
>NZ_JAIFKJ010000395.1 GCF_019695415.1 Thiohalocapsa sp. | reverse complement strand
CGAAAGTAGGTCACCGCCAGGGTTCTCTCCTAATGGGCCGACTTTGTCGGCCCTTTTTTTTGGTCTGACCGAAGGGGCCGGCTCAGCAAAAAGGCTCGCTAGCAGAATCCTTGGATGCAACGGGAAGGCGTGCTGTAGGCTCGGTTTGCTGACGAGCGCTATGGCGGCGCGCGTCTTTCCTGCTGGCGCGTTCGCTCCCGACGGGGTTGGTCGCAGTGATATCATCGCGAGCCAATTGTTGGATGCGGCGGCGCATGAACGAAGTGCGCCTGGAGTGCCGGAGGCTTTCCTGTGCAGCGGTTGCCGAGAGCGGACGCATCGGAACCCGTGGCAAACTTCAGAGACAGGACGCCGACGCTGGGTCACGATCGAGGAGCAGCAGCATGACGATGACACGTGAGGGTAGCCTCGAGGCGCCGATCCGCCATCCGATCGACTGGCGGAGCCCCGAGTTCTACGACGAGGATTCTCTGAATGCCGAGCTGGAGCGGGTGTTCGATATCTGCCACGGCTGTCGGCGGTGCGTAAGTCTTTGCCAGGCGTTTCCGACGTTGTTCGACCTCGTAGACGAGTCGGAGACCTTGGAGGTAGACGGGGTCGCGAAGACGGACTACGTGAAGGTGGTCGACCACTGCTACCTCTGCGACCTCTGCTACATGACGAAGTGTCCTTACGTGCCTCCGCATGAATGGAACGTGGACTTTCCGCATCTGATGCTCCGGGCCAAAGCGGTGAAGTTCAGCAAGGGGCAGGTCAAGGCGCGGGATAAGCTTTTGACAAGTACCGATCTCGTGGGATCTCTTGCTGGTATTCCCGTCGTCAACGGTCTTGTGAACGCAACGCTCAGCAACGCCGTCGGGCGAGGGTTGGTAGAGTCCGTCATGCGGGTGGATAAAACGGCGCGGTTGCCGAGATATCACACCGATACGCTGCGCAAACGCCACCGTCACCTCGTCAATAGGAAGGCCCAAGGGGAGGGCGCGGGACCGACCACCGGCAAGGTCGCCGTATTTACCACCTGTTACGGCAACTACAATGAGCCTGACGTTAACGAGGACCTCATTTCCGTTCTGGAACACAACGGGATACCCGTGACGCTTGCCGCTGAGGAGCGCTGTTGCGGTATGCCCAAGTTGGAGCTTGGTGATCTGGAAGCGGTGGATAAGGCAAAACGCGCGAATATCCCGGTACTGAAAGCCTTAGTGGACGAAGGTTGGGACGTCCTGGCGATCGTTCCCTCCTGTGTGTTGATGTTCAAGCAGGAGCTCCCGCTGATGTACCCCGACGATCACGACGTTCAGGAGGTCGCTGACCACGTCTATGATCCATTCGAATATCTCTTGTTGCGGCACAAGCACGGCAAGATGAATACGGCCTTCCAGAAGTCGTTGGGTAAAGTCATTTATCAGGCGTCTTGCCATCAGCGGGTGCAGAACATTGGGCAGAAAACACGCGACGCACTGAGCTTGGTACCGGGAACGACAGTAGAGACCATCGAGCGCTGCTCAGGCCATGATGGCACATACGCCGTGAAGCAGGAATTTCATGCTGCGTCTATGAAGATCGTCCGTCCTGTCGCCAATCGAATCCAGAAGGCAGAGGCCGATCACTTCGGCAGTGACTGTCCAATGGCCGGCGCGCATATCGCGCACGCGCTTGGCGAGGATGGGCGACAGCAGCACCCGATCTCGCTGCTGCGCCTCGCGTATGGTCTCTGACGCTGAATTGATTGCGAGAGAAAGTACTATGCAACCTCTGACCCGTGCTGACCTATTTAGTCTGGAGGAGTATGCCGAAAAGCGCGCGGACTTTCGCGCGAAGGTGATGGCGCATAAGCAGGCTCGGCGCGTACCTATTGGGGCGCATGCAACGCTTTACTTCGAGGACCGTCTGACCATGCAGTATCAGATTCAGGAGATGCTGCGTGTTGAGCGTATCTTCGAGCCCACCGGGATTCAGGAAGAACTGGATGCATACAATCCCCTGATTCCGGACGGCGATAATTGGAAGGCTACGTTCATGGTGGAGTTTGAAGATGTCGAAGAACGCCGCCAAGCCCTTTCCCGTCTCATTGGGATAGAAGACCGGGTTTGGGTACAGGTTGGCGCACACGAACAGGTTTATGCCATCGCCGATGAAGACCTCGAGCGCGAGAGCGCGGACAAGACCTCCTCAGTGCATTTTCTGCGCTTCCAACTCCCGGAAGGCGCAGTGAACGACGTCAAACGAGGTGCTCCGATCCGGATGGGCATTGACCATCCCGAGTACCGCGAGGAGGTGGAACTAGATGCCGCACGCAGGGACGCGCTGGCCGCAGATTTGCATTGAAGGCCCTGGGCTGGTGCTCGAGGCGGCGGCGACTGTGGGAGAGGCGCGTGCTTCGCTCGAGCCGGCACCGTCCATGATGCGAGTCAGGCGCGTCACGCGATGATTTCCAATCGTCGCGCAAAGGCGGCCGGTGCCCCCATCGTGGCTCTCCTACTCGGCATAGATGGCGTACGCTTCCACGGAGACCGGCCGTTGGCTGGAGCGCGCGAGTGCTTGGAACAGATCGCTCCTGGGACGGGTTACTGCCGACGGCTTGAGGGCTGATCCACCGGGAGGACCGTTGGTGCTGCCCCTGGCGCGACAACTGTGCGGCGCCATCTGCCCTTTTCGGCCCTTGGCCCTCGGCACCGATGACATTGCTGTGGGCGGGGCGCGGCGGGATAGAGCGTGCCTCAGCGCCGAAGCCACACCACCGCCAATCCCGCCAGCACGATGCAGGCGCCGCCTGTCAGCTCCGCCAGGCTCAGGGCCTCCCCCGCCAGCCAGGCCGCGGAGAGAGCACCGACGACCAGCTCGAACAGTAAGAGCACCGATGACCGCTGCAAGGGCATGCGGCTGATACCGTACTGCGTTGCGGAAATCATGCTGCTCATCCAGAGCACCCCGATCGCAATCGCCGCCAGCAGCGCCCACCAGGGGGCGGCGAAGTCCGTCCCCACACCAGCCGCCGCAACCGCCGCCAGCGGCGGCACCAGCGCCACCGCTGCCAGATTCTTCAGCGCCGCCGGCAGCCCCATCGCCGCGCGCAACTGCACATTCGTGAGCGCGAAAGCAAACCCAGCTACGAGGCCCAGCAGATCCGCGGGGCTGAAGGCCCGCAGCAGGCCTTGGCCGAGACCGCGTGTATCCGACAGCAGCATCAGCCCCGCCCCGAACAACGCCAGCACGAGCGCAGGCACCGTTACCGGCAACAGTCGCTCCCCGAGCAGCATCCGTCCCAACAGCACCGCCCACACCGGCGACAGATAGAACAGGATCAGCACCCGCGCTACCTCGCCCTCGATCATGCCAAGCCCGACGGCGATACCACAACCAGCCGCCTAACGCCAGATGCGCACGAGCCGCCATCGCTGGACTGACAACGGCCGCCAGTTACCCAGGCCAAAAAGACAAAGCACAGCCGAGGCCCAG